>NZ_JBTLQH010000037.1:0-63528 GCF_054461575.1 Flavitalea flava | reverse complement strand
GTCTTGTATTTACCAAACAGTCCCGTTCATCGTTGTCTGAGTTCGGAGCGACCTCCTGGTTGCCTTCTCTTATGGCCATCGCCATTATCCGTGCTCTTGCCCCGCTGGTAACTGCCCTGATCGTAGCAGGAAAGGTCGGATCCAATATTGGAGCAGAATTGGGTTCCATGAAAGTAACCGAACAGATCGAAGCCATGGAGGTATCTTCTACCAACCCGTTTAAATTCCTCGTCGTAAGCCGCATCCTCGCTACAACCTCTATCGTTCCGGTCCTGGCTACCTATATGGCCTTTGTAGGCTTGCTGGGAGCATTTCTTAATGTGCACCACAATGAACAGACCAGCTTTACGGCGTTTTTTCAGGCAGCATTCCTGAAGATTACTTTCCAGGATATTTTTACGCTCTTATTCAAATCTGCAGTATTCGGATTCACCATCGGAGTGGCCGGTTGTTTTAACGGATACAATGCAGACCGGGGAACGGTTGGCGTCGGCCGTGCAGCCAACACCGCTGTAGTGGCGTCTATGTTCCTGATCTTTGTCGAAGAGATGATCATCGTCCAACTCATAAATTTTTTCAAATAAGAAGAAATAAAACATGACACCGGATCAACCAAATACAAATAGTAAACCTGGTCAAAGCGAAAAGAAAAAGAAACCGGGTATCGATTGCGGAAGGGTCGTTATATCCATAAAAGGGCTTAAAAAATCGTTTGGCTTCATGGAAGTACTACGTGGTGTTGACCTGGAAGTATGCAAGGGAGAAAATGTAGTGATACTCGGCCGCTCGGGAAGCGGCAAATCCGTTTTGATAAAGATCATTGCGGGTTTATTAAAACCGGATAGCGGTTCTGTAAACGTTTTAAATCACGAAATTGACCGGTTGGCTAACCGGGAATTGCAGGATCTGCGTTCGAAGATTGGATTTTCGTTCCAGAACAGTGCCTTATATGATAGTATGAATGTCCGGGATAACCTCAAATTCCCGCTGATACGTAATAAAAGACAAATGAGCAGCAAAGAAGTCGACAGGGATATAATACAAGTACTGGAAGATGTGGGATTACCACAAACTTTACATCAAATGCCCGCTGAGTTATCCGGAGGGCAAAAAAAACGGATCGGAATAGCGCGTACCCTGATCCTAAGACCTGAGATTATGTTGTATGATGAACCGACAGCCGGATTGGACCCGCTGACCAGCATCGAGATCAATGAATTGATCAATGAAGTGCAGGAAAAATACAATACCAGTTCGGTGATTATCACGCACGATCTGGCCTGTGCCAAATCCACAGGAGACCGGCTCGTTATGCTCACGGACGGAAAATTCCTGAGACAAGGCAGCTTTGATGAAGTTTTTGCGACGGAGGATCCGCGCATCAAAGGTTTTTACAATTACAATTTTATATCGGAAGTATGAGTGAAACAAACAATCGAAAAGCAGTAGCGGTAGGAATTTTCATTTCTCTCGGGTTAGCTTTGTTGCTGGTCGGAGTCTTTACCATCGGAGGGCAGCGCAAGGCATTTGTAAAGACGATTTCCCTTAAAGCCATATTTGATGACGTCCAGGGATTACAGAATGGGAATAATGTCTGGTTGTCCGGTATGAAAATCGGCACGGTAAAAAAGGTGGCTTTTTACGGATCCTCTCAGGTGGAAATTGACATCCATATTGAAAAACAAGCTCAAGCCCATATTCATAAGAATGCAAAAGTAAAGATCAGTACGGACGGGCTGGTAGGAAATAAGATCGTGATTATTTATGGAGGTACTGCAGAAGCGCCCATGGTAATGGAAAACGACCAATTGCAAACCGAACATCTGGCCAGCAGTATGGATATGATATCTACCCTTCAGGCGAATAATGTGAACCTTCTTGAAATTACGGGCAACCTGAAGACAATAAGTAAGAAACTGACTAGCGGACAGGGTACATTGGGACAATTGATTAATGATCCTTCTATAGCCAATAATCTTCGTTCTTCCATCGGAGATCTTAAAATGGCAGCCTTAAACAGTAATAAAGTGATCACCAATCTTGAAAATTTTACCTCAGGTCTGCATAAAGAGGGCGTATTAGCAAATGAATTAATCACGGATACCACCATTTTTCACGATCTGAAAGGAACCGTGAACAAACTTAAAGAGGCTGCCTCCTCCGCCGTTGATTTTTCCCAAAGTATAAAAGAGGCAGGTGATGGATTAAATAATAAGAATACACCTTTGGGCTTATTATTGCATGATGAAGAAGTGTCTGCCGATCTTCAGCGCACAATTAAAAATCTCCGGTTAAGCAGTAAAGAATTGGCAGATGATCTGGAAGCCATTCAACATAATTTTTTGTTAAGAGGTTTTTTCAAAAAAAAGAATAAAGAATAAGGTTTTTGTAAATTTGTTTTCCGGAGTGTAAGTAAAATTTCAAACAAAATCAACTTAACCTATGCCTTTGCTGGTTATCGTGCGTCATGGACAATCTGTCTGGAATCTGGAGAACCGGTTCACTGGCGAGGTTGATGTCGACCTCACAAATTTAGGCAGGGATGAAGCCAGGAATGCTGGAAAAAAACTGACCGGTATCCCTTTTACCCATGCATTCACCTCAATTTTGAAACGGGCTGAAGAGACCCTTGCCCTTATTTTGGAAGAAACAGGGAAAACCGATCTCCCCTTTAGCAGGGACAAGGCCCTGAATGAACGAAACTATGGTAGGTTACAGGGATTGGATAAAGGAGAGATATCCAAACAGTATGGAGAAGCTCAGGTCGCCATCTGGAGAAGAAGTTATTCGGTCAGACCTCCGGGTGGAGAAAGCCTCCTCGACACTGCCTCCCGGGTTATTCCTTATTATAAAAAAGAAATTGAGCCCTTGTTAAAGAAGAGGGAAGATATCCTGATCGTAGCTCATGGAAATAGTTTAAGAGCGCTCATGATGTACCTGGAAAATATAAATGAGGAAGCCATTGCAGCGATAAATATCCCTACCGGAACACCAAGAATATACACGCTCGATGAACAATTAAGGATTAAGGAAGTCCGGTATTTATGAGGAATCTTTTTTATTCATTATAGGCGCCCTTCGAGTACCGGGACGGCCATCTTCTCTGCAAGGATGACAAATTCCTGTTCAAGAGTCAAAGAATGCCGGTAAAGATCTTTAATAAATCCTTTGCCTCTGGAAGCATACCAGGGCATAAAATTATCGATCCGCTCCTGCAGGCCGCTCAATGGGAATAATGCGGCTTTAAGCTGGTGAATATGTCGCTGATGATCACCAAATTTTCTTTTTTCTGCCTTAAGCAGCTTTTTTTCCAACGCACGCAAGGGCTCCAGGGCCTTTGCTTTTAAAGCATCCACATGCTGGGCCAATGTTGGGTCCACAGACCCTGCAATTCCCTTCAATTTTTCATAAAAGTCTTCGGCTTGAGTTATTTCCTCCTTTAGACCCAATTGTTGTTGTGAATCTCTTTTAACCAACTCATTCATCAATACTTCTTCCGGCTTAAAAAGGTCGGAAGGTATTAATCCGATCCTTTCCAATTTATCTTCCCAGGTCTTCTCCACCAGCAAAAAAGAATTACGCAGAACTAACACCGGAAAAGGTACTTTATACCACGCAAAAAGGTTCTTTAATTCCATCCAATAAGCTGTTTCCCCCCCTCCACCTATAAAGGCAATATTCGGCAGGATCTTTTCCTGGTATAATCCCCGCAAGATCACATTCGGACTGAACCGTTCCGGAAAATTTTTTAACTCTTCCCGGATCTGCGCTTCATCAAAGCTAAGTTCAGAATCATGTATCTTAAATTCATTTCCGATCCGCTCGATCCTACCCCGCAAATCATCCTTGAGATAAAATAAATTGATTGGCCGGGGATTAGCCTGCACCTTGTACTGTTTGGACAACTCTCCGATAGTTTGAGCAACGAGTTCGGATGGTTTTTGAGAAAAAAGGTCGTCCTCGAAAACGGGAATCATTTCTCTTTTAAGGGTTGGGGAATCCGCAATTAGCACGATCAGGCCATAATCCGCAAACAAACGGTTAAGCAGGCGAAAGGTGGCTGTTTGAATATCAGGACTACCGAGATAGGACTCCTTTAGTAAACCGATCAATTCGTTCCCATAGGGCAGTACCGAAAATTCCCCTTCGATACGGTCCAGGATCTTTTCCAGGCCTTTCGGTTTCATTCTCCCAACTGCACCCGTTTGTTTTGTATCCCAAACCAATTTTTCACCGTCAAGGTAAATTTTACCCAATTCCTCCAGATCGGCATCCTCACTACCCATATAAAAAACCGGAACAAATTTGAATGGAGGGAACTCCGCGGACAAGGACTCTGCCAGACGGATCGTATGCAGGATCTTGTAAATAAAATATAATGATCCGGTAAAGATGGCAGGCTGATGGGCCGTACAGACCGTAAATGTGCTTTCTTCCAGCAGGCTGTCGATATGCACCTGAACGGAAGAGGAGGACTCTACCATTTTATACTGTTCTTTCAGAACCGTTACCAGAGCTTTCCGGTTTACCGAAGATTGGCGTCGTTCTTCGATAGCGGAGCGTAGGCCTTCCAGAGAGACGGGATGCGCATAAAAAGGAGACAGCGAAGGTTCCCTATCAAGATAATCCGTAATTATTCTGGAAAAATAGCCGGTATGTCTATATGATAAATGAGTCGGTATCCAATCCATAAAAGACCAGGAAGCGGATTTATTCGCCTTCAATGGGTAAATTTAATGATAACAAGTGAATTAAATTAACCGCTGGTCGAAACATGCTACCGGTGAGCGGTGCTTTTTGCATATCCATTAGTTTTTGCATATTGAGCTGGCATTTTTAAGATACCCCCTATAACACCAAAAACAACAGGTTGTTCAAATCCTATAGAACCTGGAATCCATAAGCATACGGGTCGTCTTCGGGATCGATGGAAATCGTATTATAACCATAAATTTTTGCCCATCCTTCCACACTCGGAATGATGGCAGGTTTTTCGCCAACCGAGGTGGCTTTTTCCACACGACCTGTAAACCGGGACCCTATAATACTCTCGTGTTCAAAAACATCCCCTACTTTTAGTTTTCCTTTGGCAAACCATTGCGCCATCCTGGCGGAAGTCCCCGTACCACAAGGAGAGCGATCTATGGCCTTATCTCCATAAAAAACGGCATTCCGGGCAGTAGCTTCCGGGCTCAGCGTTTGACCGGTCCACAGAACATGGGTACAGGTATGTATGGTTGGGTTTTCAGGGTGGATAAACTTATTTTTTTCATTTATTCTTTTGCGCATTACTCTACTCCAGCTAATCAATTGATCTGCAGAATAATATTCCAGTCCTTTGAAATTTTCCTGGAGGTCGACAATTGCATAAAAATTCCCTCCATACGATACATCGACACGTAAAACTCCAAGATCAGGGCATTCCACCTCGATATTCTCGGCTGCCAGGTAGGCAGGAACATTCGTCAATTTTACGGATTTAATTTTTTTTCCCTCCTGCCTGTATTCAATCAGGACAAGACCTGCGGGCGCTTCCATACGCACATAACCAGGCTTTTTGGGTTGGATCAAACCTTCCTCCAGAGCGATAGTGATGGTGCCGATGGTACCATGGCCGCACATGGGCAAACAACCGCTGGTCTCAATAAAAAGTACAGCGACATCATTTTGTTTATCATGAGGTGGATAAAGAATGCTTCCACTCATCATGTCATGCCCCCGGGGTTCAAACATGAGTCCCTTTCTTATCCAGTCAAATTCCTGCAAAAAATGCTGGCGTTTCTCACTCATAGTATTCCCTCTCAGGACAGGTCCCCCGGCGGCCACCAGCCTAACGGGATTTCCACAGGTATGCGCATCTATACAAAAAAAAACCTGGCCTCCCATTTCTTTATGGAGGGTATAAGGAATGGTAATGGGACTATTTTCGGACATGAAATTTATTTTGAAGGAGGTATCAACTGATCATTAACCGTTCTCCAGATATTCAGGGGATTGGCATTTTTCAGGGCATCCGGCAGCAATGAATCAGCCCAGTTCTGATAACAAACAGGCCGGACCCATCGTTTGATCCCGTCTGCACCGACCGATGTAAAACGGTTATCGGTGGTCGCCGGAAAGGGCCCTCCGTGATGCATGGAAAGCGCAACCCTGACACCTGTAGGAACTCCGTTCAGGATGAACCTTCCGCATATTTGTTCTGCGGCTTCTACCAGGTCCTGATGATCCTGCATGTCCTTTTCGGTAGCCATCAGGGTAGTAGTCAATTGCCCTTCAAGGTGCCTGGCAACCTTTACCATTTCCTGTTGATCTGCACATCGGATCACCAGGGAATAGGGGCCGAATACCTCCTGATGTAAAAGAGGGTTTTCAAAAAATGTTTTGGCCGTTGCAGAAGCGATAGTTGGCGCTCCCTGATCCTTTTTGGGTGCAACAGAAGCAACGGCGACGGTAGTTACCTCCGCCTGGGCAAGAGCTTCCCTTCTTTTTTGGGTGAAGGCTTTGGCAATACCCGGATGGAGCATAGTGCCAGGTGTTAATTTTTCAATCGCCAGGGCGAGCTCCTTTACAAACTGGTCCAGATCATCATTATCGATACCTATCAAAATTCCCGGGTTGGTGCAGAACTGACCCGTATCCAGGGTTATCGAACCTGCGTACATCGAAGCAATTTCTTTTGCAGACTCTTTCATCTTTCCAGGAAGAAGAAATACAGGATTGATACTGCCCATTTCCGCAAATACCGGAATAGGAACCTTGCGTTGATTTGCCCAATCGAATAAAGCCTTCCCTCCTCCATAGGATCCTGTAAAACCGACTGCCCGGGTATAATCATGGGTAACCAGAGCTTTCCCTGTATCGAAGCCGGCTCCATGTACATGGGCAAAAACACCTTTTGGCATTCCACATTTATCTACGGCTTTTAAAATAGCTTTTGCTACCAATTCCGAGGTTTGGGCATGTGCCGGATGTGCCTTAACGATCACCGGACACCCCGCAGCCAGTGCAGATGCCGTATCCCCTCCTGCCGTAGAATAGGCAAACGGAAAATTGCTGGCTCCAAAAACTACGACAGGTCCTAAAGGAACCTGCATTTTGCGCATATCAGGAGCACCCTTATCCGGAGCAGCCTCGTCAATCCTCGCCTCCAGCCAGTTACCCGCCTCACAGGCTGCTGCGTAACTGGTCAGTTGAAATATTGTCCTTGCCCTTTCACCCTTCAGACGAGCTTCCGGCAAATGCGTTTCTTCCATAGCTGTCAGGATCAATTCATCTCCCAGCGCTTCGATCTCTGCTCCAATGGTGCGCATTAATCCGGCACGTTGTTGCAAACTGGTTTTGCGAAATTGTCCAAAGGCAGCCCAGGCATCCTGCATCACTTTATCAATTTCTGAAATGCTCTCATCTTGAAAGGTCATAGTATAGTTTCAATATTTCAACAAAAATACTGGTTTACGCGGCCGGGCAGCCATTAGGAATTAATCTGTTCTTTGCGGATTTTAACCAACAACCTCTCCTTCCAGGTCGTAATCATAGGCCTTGGTTATTTTCACGCTCACAAATTCTCCTATAGCTAATTTATCATCACTGTGAATGATTACCTCATTATCTACCTCCACCGAATCAAATTCCGTCCGGCCCAGATACCTGCCGGCTTCTTTCTTATCGATTAGGGTTTTAAATACCTGGCCCAATTTCTCCTGGTTCTTTTCCAGGGAAATTTCCTGCTGCACTTCCATGATTTCCTCAGCCCTTCTTTGTTTTTCTTCTGCGGGGATCGAATCAGCCAGCTCATGGGCAGAGGTACCCTCTTCGTGAGAATAAGAGAAGATTCCTACTCTGTCAAAACGCTGTTCTTGTAAAAAGCTCTTCAATTCTTCTACATCATCTAAAGTTTCTCCCGGAAATCCCGCAATCAGTGTCGTCCGAAGACAGATCCCCGGAACCTTTTCCCGGACGGCATGGATCAGATCGGTCATCTCAGCCCTGGTAATCTGTCTGCGCATGGCTTTCAACATGTTGTCACTTGCATGTTGCAAAGGCATATCCAGATAATTACAAATATTTTCCCGTTCCCTCATTACATCTAAGATTTCCAGGGGGAATTTTGACGGGTATGCGTAGTGTAGACGGATCCATTCCAGCCCCTTTACATCCGCTAAACGGTGCAGAAGGTCCGGCAGCATTCTTTTTTTATAGATATCCAAACCATAATAGGTCAGTTCCTGAGCGATCAGTAATATTTCCTTAACTCCCCTTCGTACGAGGCTTTCCGCTTCTTTTACCAGCTCATCCATGGGCCGGCTTACATGGGTCCCCCGCATTAAAGGAATAGCACAAAATGCACAGGTCCTGTTACACCCTTCAGATATTTTCAGATAGGCATAATGTCTGGGAGTCGCGAGCAGACGCTCGCCAAGCAGCTCGGCCTTATAATCCGCTTCAAACTGCTTCAGCATCAGGGGCAGTTCCATGGTTCCGAACCAGGCATCCACCTCAGGAATCTCTTTTTCCAGATCTTCCCGGTAACGATGGCTCAAACAACCTGTCACATATACCTTATCCAATCTGCCGCTTTTTTTAAGGGCAACTTGATCCAGGATCGTATTGACCGATTCCTCTTTGGCCTTATCTATAAACCCGCAGGTATTTACGACCACGATATTATGATCCTTTTTTTTGTTCTCGTGCACTACATCTATATCGTTGGCCCTAAGCTGACCGCTCAGCACTTCACTGTCCACCATATTTTTACTGCACCCCAGGGTAATAATATTGACCTTATCTTTTTTTAATGTTCTTACTTTCATCCTTTTCCTTTAATAAGGGGGCAAAGGTAGCAACTATTAGGGCAATCTTGCTAAATTTGAACATATGGCTAGCACGGCACTGACAAAATTATTCAGAGAATTTGTTGAAAGCGAAAAAAGCGGAGGGCTGATCCTTATTGGGTGTACCGTATTATCCCTCCTCATTTCCAACTCCGGCGCCGGTCCCGGCTATCTGCATTTCTGGCACAGTGGGCTGGACCTGTCTTTCGGACCTGTACATCTCGATCATTCCGTCGAGTACTGGGTTAATGACGGCCTGATGGCCATTTTCTTTCTGCTGGTTGGCCTGGAAATCGAAAGAGAGCTCTATATCGGAGAATTAGCCGATTTTAAAAAGGCCTTATTGCCGTTGATTGCCGCTTTTGGCGGAATGATGATCCCTGCCGGTTTTCATTTTATGCTCAACCATGGTACTCCTGAACAGCCTGGTTTGGGAATTCCCATGGCAACAGACATCGCTTTTGCCCTGGGAATACTTTCCTTACTGGGTAAAAAAGTTCCCGTTGCTGTTAAAATATTTCTCACCGCACTCGCCATCATGGATGACCTGGGTGCTATTTTAGTGATAGCCATTTTTTATACTAAAACCCTTTCTTTGATATGGTTGGTCGCCTCATTGGGAATTTTCGGAGGTCTGCTTTTACTTAACCGCCTGAAAGTCAGAAGTTTAATATTCTATCTTCTGCCAGGGATCATTATGTGGTATTGTATGCTCCAGTCCGGAATACACGCGACCTTAAGTGGAGTTTTATTAGCTTTTGCCATTCCTTTTCCTAAATCCTCCCCGATTGCTGTCGTCTCTCCCGTCAATCCTTCCGAAAAATTGCAGCATTGGCTCCACTTGCCTGTGGCCTTTTTTATTCTCCCCCTCTTTGCCCTGGCTAATACCGGGATTCTGCTTTCCGGAAATTGGCCTTCGACCTTGATTAGCCACAATAGTCTTGGGATCCTGGCAGGCCTGGTGATTGGGAAACCTATAGGCATTCTACTATGCTGCTTCCTGGCTATACGTTCCGGGATTTGCAAACTCCCGGATGGAATGACCTGGCGGCACATTTTGGGTTTGGGATTATTGGCAGGCATAGGTTTCACTATGTCCATTTTCATTACCAATCTTGCCTTTGAAAACGAAACAATTATTCAAAACTCCAAAATTGCCATTTTTGCGGCATCCCTTTTGGCCAGCATTCTAGGGTATTTCTGTCTTTTTATCTCTTCGGATAAAATAAAGAATTAATTACATTTATAATTGATTAACAGCAATTACTAATACCCTTTGCTTTTAAATCTGGCACAGTTTTTCGATATTTGTGGCATAAAACGTAGAATAATTATGAGAAAGGTCTTGATTTTATTTTCTGTTATTGTTTTAGCAGGTGCCGGCAAATTATCCGCACAATCCATGGGTAGTAGTTATGAAACCGCGATTGGGGTAAAATTCTGGCCTGGGGCCCTTAGTATCAAACATTTTACCCAGGAAAACCGGGCCTTGGAAGGTCTGGTTAATTTCTGGGACCATGGTTTCCGCCTTACAGGATTATACGAAATACACGGCGATATCAATGGCGCCCCCGGTTTGAAATGGTATGTTGGTCCGGGCGCCCATATTGGTTTCTATAACGGAAATTGGTCACATAACGATTACTACTATAAAGATGGCGGTGTTTCCTTTGGAGTCGATGGAGTATTAGGTCTTGATTATAAAATCAGCGGCGCGCCAATCGCTTTAAGCCTGGATATTCAACCCTATATTGAATTGGTGAATCATGCCTATTTTGATGTCTGGGGTGGATTAGGTGTAAAATATACCTTCTAATCAATAGTTTTTCCATTGCAAAAAAGCCGTCCGGGACAATTCCGGGACGGCTTTTTTTATGCGTATATTTTAGATCGTAATAAGTATATACCTGGCAGTATCCTGCTTTTATTCATTCCTTTGGATGATCTTATTTTTTCTCCAGACTAAAAAGGCTATCCACGAATTCATGTTTATCGAAAACCAACAGGTCCTCCATTTTTTCGCCAACTCCAATAAATTTTACGGGGATCCTGAATTGATGGGCAATCGCGAGTACAACGCCACCTTTTGCCGTACCATCCAACTTAGTAATGGCTAAGGCTGTTACTTCGGTAGCCGCCGTGAACTGACGGGCCTGCTCCAACGCATTTTGACCGGTAGATCCATCCAATACCAATAATACTTCATGGGGTGCATCCGGCATTATTTTTTTTATCACCCGACTTATCTTGCTTAATTCTTCCATTAAATAAGCCTTATTATGAAGGCGGCCGGCGGTATCAATGATAATGACGTCTGCACCTTTAGCGACACCGCTTTGGACGGTATCAAAAGCTACGGCACCCGGATCCGCGCCCATACCCTGTTTTACGATGGGAACTCCTACCCGCTCGCTCCAGATGGTTAATTGTTCTACCGCTGCAGCCCGGAAGGTATCTGCGGCCCCGAGAAGGACAGATTTTCCTGCTTTTTTAAAGTTATAGGCCAGCTTGCCGATGGTAGTGGTTTTACCAACTCCATTCACACCTACAACCAGGATCACATGCGGCTTATGCCCCGATGGTGTGCTGAAATCCCGATAAGATTGTTCCGGTGCGTCAACCAAAATGGCTTCGATCTCCTCCTGTAATATATTGTTCAGGTCTCCGGTACTGATATATTTGTCCCGTGACACCCTCTTTTCGATCTGTTTGATGATCTGAATCGTAGTATCAATGCCTACATCAGCGCTTACCAGGGCATCTTCCAGGTTATCCAGCACTTCCTCATCCACGTTGCTTTTACCGGCAATGGCCTTGGTTATACGGGAAAGAAATCCGTCCTTGGTTTTTTGCAAACCCTGGTCTAAACTTTCTTTTTCCTTTTTTCCGAAGAGTTTATTTAAGAATCCCATACTCCCGTGCCCCCTTACGGAGGACTTATTTTAATTTTATAACTATATTAAACCAACAATGCTGTTACTTATTAGTTTATAGAAACCTGCCCCATTTTAAGCCTGGAGTAATGACAAAAAGCTGCCTCAATTACTGAGACAGCTTTTATAATCTTACTAACCCGTGTTTCAATTCCTTTTCTAATTTCTATTCCTTATCTCAACTCCAAAGGAGGTTGCTATTAAAAAGCGGGGAAATTATTTCTGAGCTAAAAAATCTTTGATCTTGTCCTTATGAACAATTGCCTCTTTAAAAGTATAGGCTCCTGTTTTAGGACTCCGTACCGCACGAATGACTTTAGTCCAGCTCTTCGCTTCCGAAGCAGCCTTAGCATCTTTTTTTATCGCGGTTTTTGCAGCTTTTGCCATGATTATTTAATTTCTTTATGAACAGTTACTTTCTTTAAAATGGGGTTGAATTTTTTCAGCTCCAGGCGCTCTGGAGTATTTTTTTTGTTCTTGGTAGTGATATAACGACTGGTACCGGGTTTACCACTGTTCTTATGCTCGGTACATTCCATTATCACCTGAACCCTGCTGCCTTTCTTTGCCATAATCTGGAAGGTTTATAATAATAATTTAAATCTTAACTCCGTCTGCTCTTAATTGTTTAACCACACTATACAGACCATTCTTATTGATCGTACGACGTCCTTCCGAAGAAACTTTCAGTGTAATCCACTTGTCTTCTTCAGCCAGGAAAAAACGCTTGGTTTGTAAATTGGGCAGAAACCTGCGCTTAGTCTTTATATTTGAATGCGATACGCTGTTTCCGGAAACTGGCGACTTGCCTGTAATCTGACATACTCTTGCCATAACACAAAATTTAGGACCGCAAAGGTCGTTAAATCTATTCAATTATCAAAAAGAAATAGTCTTTTTTTAAACGAGTTATCAACATAGGTGGATTAACAATAGTTGGATGGTATCATTCCGTCAACCTGAACTAGTTTTTCCAGCCCGATTATCAACCCGGAGCCGGTCTTGAGGGTTTCCTTATCCCCATCGGCGTACAAGCCGGCAATTTTGTCCCTGATCACCGTTCTGCCTCCATTTTCACTATAAAATATAATTTCGCAGGATTTTTTACTTAAAACAAGCATTTCCAACTCCTCATAGAAGCTTCCGGAAAAGGGTTTAACCAGCTTACCCATGCTCAGGTTTTTTAATTTAGCTACAAATTTAAGCATTACCGGCAATTCCTTTAACCCGATCCCGGTTTCCGGTATTCCGATCCTGGCAGCCATCAAGGTAGCGTGAAAGCCATAACATAATCCCCTTGTTTGGTCCCTAACTTACCATGACCACCTGCGGCAATAACAATATATTGTTTGCCATCGATCCGGTAACTCATGGGAGTAGCCTGCCCTCCTGCCGGAAGCAGGAATTCCCAAAGCACCCCTCCGGTACGACTGTCAAAGGCCCTTAAATGGCCGTCCAGGCTCGCTGCTACAAAAACCAGGTTACCCTTGGTTACGATGGCTCCCCCGAAGTTAAGGGATCCCCATTTTTTGGCTCCGGGAATCAATTTCGGGTCCATCATATAACCTAAAGGAACCTCCCATTTTTTTTGTCCCGTATGCAAATCAATGGCCAATAAGGTGCCCCAAGGAGGTTTTGTTTGCATCATTACCCCTTCTTTGACCGCTTTGAACAGATAATCCCTTTTCATAACATAAGGAGTTCCTGATTGCCATCCGGTTTCCGCCCTCATCAGGGTTGAGCCTTCCTTTTCCAAATCGACAATTTTTGCCCGGGGAACCATCCGGATTATCGCAGCCAATCTGTTAATATTCGTAATAAGCAGCTCGTTTTCAGGATCGTAACACATCCCACCCCAATGAATGCCCCCTGCATTGCCAGGTGCCATTATGCTTCCTTCATAGCTCGGGGGCGTGAAAATGCCATTATTTTTGAATAAGGCGATCCTTTGCACAGCCTCCTCTTTATCCTTGGCTGTCAGGCCCCAGGCATCGTCTTTATTAACCTTTTGCAGCCCCAAAGGAGCCGGAAGGACAGGGAAAGGCTGTGTAGCCCAGGCTTCTTCTCCGGCAACCGTGGAAACCGGTACGGGACGCTCTTCAATTGGAAATAAAGATTCACCGGTCTCCCGGTTCAGGATAAATACATGCCCCATCTTTGTTCCTACGGCTACGGCCGGAATCCGTTTGCCATTCCTGCTTATTTCGATCAGCATCGGTTGAGCCGCAATATCATAATCCCACAGATCGTGATGTACCACCTGGAATTGCCATATCATTTTTCCCGTCGATGCCCTTACCGCAACCAGCGAATTTGCATACCGGTTCTGCCCAAGTCTTTCTCCGCCATAATAATCCGGACTTGGACAGGTTGTCGGGATAAAAACCAGGTCTCTTTGTACATCGGCTGAAATCAGGGACCAGGCATTGGCGCCGCCGCTCCGGTGTGCCTTGGGTCCAATCCAGGTTTGCCAGGCAGGGTCACGGGGGTCCCTGGGATTGGGATCCCAACTCCAGCTTTGACTGCCCGTCACCACATCATAAGCCCTTACCGTTCCGGGAGGATAATCCAAACGCTGGTTATCGCCCATCGAAGATCCTATAACCAGTTTATCCCCGATAATTGCGGGAGGGGAAGTTTCTGCGATATCCTCACCCAATCCTTCCCGCAAATCTACCGTGCCGTCCTTTCCGAACGAAGGAATAGGATGGCCGGTAGTCGCATCAAGCGCAATCAACCGGCCATCGATCGTGGCAACAAAGATCCGTTGAGGAGTAGGATCCGGATCTGTCAGGCCGGGTGCGGGCCAGGCAGATACCCCCCTGGAAGCGATTTCAGAATAACCTCTATGAAGATTGACCTCAGGATCGAACATCCATTTCTCCTTACCGGTGACCCCGTCCAAAGCAATAACCCGGCAGGTGGGGGTACTAAAATAAAGAACACGATGGATAAGGATCGGGGTGGCTTCGAAAGCAGCTTTTTTAATCGTTTCGGTACCTTCATACGTTTTTAACTCTCCGGTCCGGTAAATCCAGGCCACCTTAAGCCGTTTAACATTTTTGGTATTGATCTGGTCCAGGGAAACATAACGGGATCCTCCCGCATCACCGCCGTAAAAGGCCCATCCTTTATCGGAGTCCGGTTTATTCTTGTCTGCCGGAGGCTTCAGAGATTGCCCCGGCAATTGGTCAGGTAAAAAATTGGCCGTCATCAGCAGGACGCAAAGGATACCCCCGATATGCTTTTTTTCCATATTAACAGGTTTTTATCAAACCTATACTTTCCTTTCCGCCCATTATACTTTTTTTGACAAACAGACCGTTTCCGATGACAGGAGTATGTTTTGAAAAGGGCATTTGAAAATATAGCAGAACTTCGCCCTTGCCGCTGGCAAGGACTTGTTCGCAACCTTCGCTTTGCTCGGTTGTCAAACAAACGGCTAATGTCTGTGAACTTCGTTCGGAACACAGTTACGAACTCGTTCGTAGCCTTTCGGCTACGGTCGAGCCGCTACCTGCGGCTCCAATGAAGTAAACAGGCCACCGTATTTAATAATTATTTAATTTACCGTTCTTTTTCATTCTCTACTTTGCGTAAAAGAGGGAATTATATGGCAGATCAATTGCATAGCGGGCATAAACATCAGCACAAGGACAAACAAACAGGCGAACAAATGAGAAGAAAAACCATTGCCAGAGATATCAGTTGGCTTTCCTTTAATGGAAGAGTACTTCAGGAAGCCGCGGATCCTACCGTGCCCCTAAGAGAAAGGATACGTTTCCTGGGGATTTTTTCCAATAATATGGATGAGTTCTTTCGCGTGCGGGTTGCCACGCTGAAACGTATGAGTGAGTATAGTGGCAAATCCAAAATGAATATGCACCTGGAAATATCCCCGGAAAAAATTCTGAATGACATTAACTCCATCGTTTTGGAGCAGGGTAAAGAATTTGATACAATCTGGGAAAGTATCCGCAAAGAACTGGAAAAGGAAAAGATCTTTTTAATCACGGAAACAGGTCTGGATAAGAACCAGCAGCAATTCATACAAACTTATTTCGAGGAGGAAATACGCTCCAATATCATTCCTTTAATGGTCGAAAGTATTCCCCAATTCCCATTTTTGCGGGATAAATCAATTTACCTGGGCGTGGTTCTATCCCGTAAGGATGGCAGCATGAAAAGGAAATATGCCCTGATCGAAGTACCGAGTAAAGTTTTAGGCCGTTTTGTTTTGCTCCCCGCACCGGCTCTTGATGAACATCCGATCATACTGCTGGAAGATATTATCCGGTACAACCTGCGGAATATTTTTGCTTATTTTGGATATGACACTTATGAATCCTGGGTATTTAAAGTGACACGGGACGCAGAAATTGACATCGATAACGATATTTCCACTACACTGATCCAAAAGATCGAAAAAGGACTTAAGAACAGACGCAAGGGTAAACCTGTCCGTTTTGTATATGACAAGGAAATGGATAATGGTTTGCTGGAATATATCATAAAAAGATTGAATCTCGCCCGTAAAGGGAACCTGATCCCCGGAGGCAGGATCCATAATTTCCGGCATTTTATGGACTTCCCCGATGTTTTCCATAAGATCGGTCAACGAAAAAAACCTTTTACGCATCCCTTATTGGTAAAAACACCGCGGGTGACGGATGTTGTGCTGGAGCAGGACGTAATGCTTCATTTTCCTTATCATTCTTTTAACCCCATTATCGATATGCTGCGCGAAGCCGCCATCGATCCGAATGTTACCACGATCAAGATCACCTGCTACCGGCTGGCTACCAATTCCAAGGTTATAAATGCGCTGGTAAATGCGGTAAGGAATGGGAAACATGTTACGGTCATGCTTGAATTAAGAGCGCGTTTTGATGAAGAGGCAAATTTAGAGTGGAAAGAACGGCTGGAGGACGAAGGAGTAAAAGTGCTTATCGGGATCCCAAACTTAAAGATCCACGCCAAGATCTGCCTGATCAAGAAGCGGATCAACAATTTCACGATCCATTATGGCTTCGTCAGCACCGGAAATCTCAACGAGAAGACGGCTAAAGTTTATGGGGATCATTGCCTGCTGACCTCAAACCGGCATATCATGGCCGATGTCAACAGGATCTTTAACTATCTGGAAAAATGGAAGGAAGGTCCCACCCCATTGAAGGCTTGTAAAACCCTTATCCCTTGCCCTTCAGGTCTGCGCAGAGAATTAATGAAAATGATCAGCCGCGAGACAAAATTGGCCAGGGAAAAAAAGCCTGCAGCCATTACCTTAAAAATGAATTCCGTTTCCGATGAGGAATTGATCGACAAATTGTACGATGCCGCCAGGGCAGGGGTAGAAATTAAACTGATCATCAGGGGTATTTTTTGCATGTTTTCAGAAAACAGCAAATTCATCAGGCCGGTAAAAGCGATCAGTATCATCGACGAATATCTGGAACATGCCAGGGTCTTTATTTTTCATAATGGGGGTAAAGAAAAAGTTTATATATCTTCGGCCGATTGGATGGTACGCAATTTAGACCATCGGGTGGAAGTTACCTGTCCTGTGCTGGATGAATCCATCACCCAGGAATTAAAGAAGATCCTGGAGATCCAATTATCCGATAATGTAAAAGCCCGTTGGCTGGACAATGAATTATTAAACAAGTATAAAAGAGACCCAACCGAGAAAAAGGTCAGGTCCCAGATAGATATTTATAATTATTTGTACAATAAAGCCCTGCGCGGAGAGGAAGCCGTTCCATTGCCTATGGCAACTGAGGTGGGTGATACGGTAGCGTCGGCTTCATAAACTGGAGAACGGAAAAATGCGACTGGCAGCCATTGATATTGGGAGTAACGCAGCAAGGCTGCTCATTACGGATGTATCGATCAATAATGGAAAAACAGAGTTCAATAAAATCAACCTGGTCAGGGTTCCCTTGCGCCTGGGTTTTGATGTATTTGAAAAAAAAGAGATCTCCCCGGAAAAGACAAGTATGATCCTGCATACGATCAAGGCTTACAAACATCTTATCGAAGCCTATGGAGTCGAATATTTAAAAGCAACCGCCACTTCTGCGATGAGGGATGCGGTAAATGCCCAGGAGATCATCGACCAGGTGAAACAGGAAACCGGTATTTCCATTGAGGTTATTTCAGGTGGAAACGAAGCCGCCCTGATTTATGAGAATCACATAGCCGAGAACCTTGACAAAGACCACGCATACCTGTACATAGATGTTGGAGGCGGAAGTACCGAATTGACCTTTTTTGCCGAAAATAAACTGGTTTTTTCCGCGTCCTTTAATATCGGTACGATCCGGATATTAAAAAAACAGGTAGAAGAAGCCCAATGGGATGTTATGAAGGACTTTATTAAAAAAGAGACCCGACCCTATCTTAATAATATCATTGCTATCGGCTCAGGTGGTAACATCAATAAGATATTTTCCATTTCCAAACGAAAGGAAGGAAAATCACTCCCTATTGAACTGTTGAAAGATTATTACAAAGAATTCTCCAGCTTCACCCTGCCGGACCGGATGCGCCTTTACCGTTTACGGGAAGACCGTGCGGACGTGATCGTTCCTGCCCTGTTGATTTATATAAATGTAATGCGCTGGGCCAACTCGCCGGAAATCTATGTTCCCAAGATAGGTCTGGCCGACGGTCTTATCCAGCACTTATATGCAGATTTGAAACGCAAAGGGGTGGAAATTTAAAATGTTTCCGTACCTTTCGCCCCTCTTTACCGGTAAGTACCGGGTAAATCAAACAGTCCAATCCTATTAACAGTTGATGCAGCCGGATATGTTTTATTCTAAAGCAGAGCCATATTCCCCCATCGGTTTTTACTAATTTTCTTGTAAAATCATCCGGTCATGTCCATACACACAGAAGTCAAAAAGGTAACCACACATACCTTGCAACGAATGAAGATCAATGGAGAAAGAATCTCCATGATCACTGCCTATGATTTTTCCTTTGCCAAAATTTTTGATGCAGCAGGGATCGATGTCATTTTAGTGGGCGATTCTGCCTCGAATGTGATGGCCGGTCATGAGACCACACTTCCTATTACCCTTGACCAGATGATTTATCACGCATCTTCCGTGATACGTGGTGTCAATCGTTGTTTTGTAGTAGTGGACCTGCCTTTTGGCTCCTATCAATCCAATTCGAAAGAAGCTTTGGCTTCTGCCATAAGGATCATGAAAGAAACCGGTGCCCATGGGGTAAAAGTAGAAGGTGGAGAGGAAATATTGGAATCGGTGAAAAGAATCCTGGCCGCCGGTGTCCCGGTTATGGGCCATTTGGGGTTAACCCCACAGTCCATTTACAAATTCGGTACCTATACCGTAAGAGCCAAAGAAGATGCAGAGGCCGAAAAATTAAAAAAAGATGCCAAACTCCTTGAAGAAGCAGGCTGCTTCGGCCTGGTCCTTGAAAAAATTCCGGCACAGCTGGCCAAACAGGTTTCAGAAAGTTTACTGATCCCAACCATAGGTATTGGAGCCGGTAAATATTGCGACGGACAGGTCCTGGTCATGCACGACCTTTTGGGAATTACGACAGAATTTCAGCCTCGTTTTCTTCGCCGTTATCTGGACATCCATGAGCAAACCACGCAAGCCGTAAAACATTATATACAGGATGTTAAAGCCAGGGACTTTCCCGGCGAGCAAGAACAATATTAATCTTTGCCGTTTTAGATATTATTATTTTCTATATCCATTTATTATAGCAATTTCTTATACAAATTTGCCGGGTAACCATTTCTTTTTGCATTATTATGCTTAACTTATGGTAACCAAAAAAATTTGTATGAGAAAACTGCTTCTGTTTTTTTTCTTTATTATAGGATATTCAGCGATTTATGGACAAAATGTCGTTTCTGGTAAAGTAGTAGATGCCAAAACGGGTGCCCCGCTGGCGGGAGTGTCTATAAAAGTTAAATCTTCCAGAACAGGAACTTCAACGGACAATGATGGCGGTTTCAAAATACAGGCAAATGCCACCGATATTTTGGAGATCAGCAATATTGGCTATTCCAATCAATCCCTACCGGTAAAAGGACAGAATTACCTAACCATAGCCCTGCAAAGCGCCTCTACAGAGCTGCAGGAAATCGTCTTTGTAGGCTCCCGCGGCGCAGGAAGGGCCAAAACGGAAACTGTCGTTCCTGTTGATGTTATAAAAGTAAACCAGGTGGATATGCCAACAGCCAGAATGGATCTCACCTCTATTCTGAACGTAGCCGCACCTTCCTTCAATTACAATAAGCAGAGCGGTGCAGATGGAGCAGACCATGTCGATCTGGGAACATTAAGAGGGCTGGGACCGGATCAGACCCTGGTTTTGATAAATGGAAAGAGAAGACATCAAACCGCGTTTGTTGCCTTGTTCGGAACCAGGGGAAGAGGTAATTCGGGGGTGGATCTCAATGCCTTCCCTGAAAGTGCCGTAGACAGGATAGAAATATTGCGCGATGGGGCTTCTGCCCAATATGGTTCGGATGCGATAGCCGGCGTGATCAACCTTATCCTGAGAAAGGACATCAACCATTGGTCTGTGAATGCCGGTTGGAGCGGATACGACGATTCAAAATTCAATGCACGGAAATTCAATGCGGGTAATCAATACTATTCAGGAGGGGCAATCGATGGAAATGCGTTATCCTTATCCATTAATAACGGCGTAGCTCTTGGCAAGAACGGAGGATTCATTAATGTGTCTGTGGACCTGTTATCCCAGGGGAAAACTTACCGGCAGGTAGATACGGCTAACTGGACCTCAAAGAAGGATGCAACGCCTTATTTGAATACCGGCCGACGTGCTTTCGGTGATGGGAGTGTTAAGACAGCCGGCATTATGTATAATATGGAAATACCTTTTGCCTCCGGTAAAAAAACAACCTTCTATTCTTTCGGCGGATATAATTATAAAGGCTCTGACGCATATGCCTACAGCAGGAATTACAGCGGTAAACCCGAACGTTTTCCGGTGCAGCAAAATGGCACCCTGATCCCTGATATGTCGATCATGCGAACAACCAATGATGGAGAGACCTATTATAACCCCCATATCCAAACACATATTTCAGACATGTCTTTTGCCGCGGGTATCCGTGGAGATGCGGGTAAGGATTGGACATGGGATCTGAGTAACACGATCGGAAGAAATGATTTCCATTATTATGGAGACAAGACCTTTAATGCTTCCCATATAGGATCCAATACGCCAACGCATTTTGATGACGGCGGATTTAATTTCCTGCAGAATACCCTCAACCTGGATTTCAACAAGCCATTTAAATCTGTTTTGGAAGGCCTCAATCTTGGTTTTGGCGGAGAATACCGGTATGAAAGATATGGGATTTACAAAGGAGAACTTGCATCCTATGCTTCCCTGAACAATGGCGCCGGAATCATTTATGCTAACCTGGTCGGCGATGGAAACGGAGATTCTTTAAGGGCACCGGCTTCCGGCTCCCAGGGATTTCCCGGATTTAGTCCGGAAGATGTGAAAGTGGCCAACCGGTCCAATATCGGATTTTATGCCGATGCAGAATTGAATGTCACGAAAGAATGGCTTCTGGACGGTGCTATTCGTTTCGAAAATTACTCCGACTTTGGTTTTGTGAGCACGTATAAATTAGCGACCCGTTATAAACTTACCCATGATTTTAATATCAGGGGATCGGTCAGCTCCGGATACAGGGCTCCTTCCCTGCAGCAAATCAATTTCAGTAATACCCTTACCTCTTTTTCAGGCGGGCAATTAATACAATCCCGTATAGCTGACAATAATGATCCGATAACCCGGGCAGCCGGCATTCCTAAATTAAAACAAGAGACTTCCATAAACGGAAGTTTAGGCTTCAGCTGGAAGGCGGCCAAAGGTTTGACCTTTACCATGGATGGATATATGGTCAAAGTAAAGAACAGGATCGTATTGTCAGGCCTTTTCAGTAAGTATGACAATACATTGCCTCCCTCCTTTACTGACCAGATCCCGACAGACGTATCCACCGTTCAATTCTTCGATAATGCAGTCAACACGACGAACTATGGATTGGATATCGTTGCTGAATATTCCAGGCATTGGGGAAAGAACCATTTCACTGCCTTGCTGGCCGGAAATATCCAGGATATGACCATCGATGCCATTCATGTACCGGCAGCCCTGAATGGCACGCCCCTGAATCAAAAAACTTTCTTTAGTGACAGGGAAGAAGCCTTTCTGCTGGCTTCGGCCCCCAAACAAAAATTCGCACTCAGCCTGGAATATGGAATTGACAAATTCGCTATTGGCACCCATATAACTTATTTTGGCAAAATTGTTCTGCTGGGCTTTGGAGCATCCACGGCGGATAATCCGAACCAGACAGGGATCAACCCGATGGTTCCTTCAGATAAAGATGATGCAATTCTGGTTCCCGAGAATTTCAATTATAATGGCAAAGTCACTACGGATATCTATTGTTCCTATAAATTTTCCAGGAAGGTCAGTCTTTTTGTAGGTGCAGATAATTTATTCAATGTCCATCCTGACCTCGGTGTTAATCCGCTGGCCAAAGGTTGGGCGGAAGATAACGAATCCGGGGGGCCCTGGGATTCTGTGCAAATGGGCTTTAATGGCCTGAGGTTGTTTGGAAAACTGGCGCTTAATTTTTAACTGAGGTCCCGGTTGATTTCTTAAAGCAGAAGGTCCGGAATATCCGGACCTTCTGCTTTATTTGCCCCCTGGCATACTGACCCGTTCACCGGTTTATTCCCCCCATTCATCTAATTAATTCTACAGATTAGCCTATTCCCTGCTAGATTTGGTGCTGCCCCGAAGAAAGTAAACTCAAAATCAGGGATTTCCATTCATGTAAAGCTTTAGAAATCGTGAAGAAGCGAATCGTACAGATCATTATTCATATTGCAGCCTGGATCTGTTTCCTGACACTGCCCTTTGTTTTTTACCCAAGACCCAGGGATTTTTCCTTTTTTACGGAAAGATATCTTTCCGCATTTTTCGTATTGAATACGGCATTTATCATTGCCTTTTATTATCTCAATACCTATCTGTTTATTCCAAGGATCCTGGAACATAAAAAATTCATTCCTTATACCCTCCTCATCCTTGCCCTCCTGATCCTCTATGGATGTTTGCCCCGGATCTACCATTATTTCTTTGGTAATATCTTTCCACCGCCACCTGGCTTACGTCCCCCTCCTTCCGGGAAACCGCGAAATTTTCAGCAGCCCCTTCTGGCCCCAGGTAATATTGCTATTTTCCTGTTGGTATTTGTATTCAGCACGGGTATCAATGTGATCAACCAATGGCTCAGGTCAGAACAACGTAATAAAGAAATCGCCAATGAAAAATTGCAGGCTGAGCTTTCTTTCCTGAAAGCCCAGATCAATCCTCATTTTTTATTCAATACCCTGAATAATATTTACGCATTGGCATCAAGCCAGTCCGAAAAGACAGCTCCGGCCGTCATGAAATTATCCAGCATCATGCGGTATGTGCTGACTGAAGCCAGAAACGACCTTGTTCCCCTTGAGAAAGAGATCCAATTCACTACTCACTTTATCGAGTTACAGAAAATGAGGTTAACCGAAAAATCAACCGTTGATTTTAAAGTTGTCGGAGACCCCATAGGAATACAGGTGGCCCCCCTTCTGTTCCTTCCTTTCGTCGAAAATGCATTCAAGTACGGTACCAGCACCAGGGAATGGTCCCCCATCACAGTTTTGTTGGAAATAAAGAAAGATTCCCTGAACTTTAGTGCCAGTAATCATAAACATCCCAATACCTCCCTCAAGATTGCAGATAACACGGGGATTGGGATTGAAAATACCAGGCGAAGACTGGATTTGTTATACCCGGGCCGGCATTCGCTTGTGATCACGGACGAGCCGGGTACATTTACTGTCCATTTAAATATTAAGGTATGATGCTTACTTGTATGGCTATCGACGATGAACCTCTCGCATTGGAGGTATTGAAAAAATATATTGCCAAAATATATTTCCTGGAGCTTAAAGGTGTATTTACTGATCCCTTTGAAGCGCAAAAATTAATGGAGACCAACCCGGTGGACATCCTCTTCCTCGATATCCAGATGCCTGATATTAATGGGATCGAATTCTCCCGGATCGTTACCAAAAAAAATACTGCTGTTGTATTTACCACCGCTTTCAGCGAATATGCTGTGGAAGGGTTTAATGTTGATGCGATCGATTACCTGCTGAAGCCAATCGAATATGATCGGTTTCTTAAAGCGGTATACAAGGCAAAAGAATACACCGATTACCTGGCCAGCCAGGAATTACAGGAAGGATATATCTTCGTTAAATCGGATTACCAGATGGTCAAGGTGAATCTGAAAGAGATCCAGTATATTGAAGGGCTGGACGATTATATCAAGATTTACCTCCCTGGCAAATCAATTCTTACCCTGATGACACTCAAAACAATCTCGCAAAAACTTCCTTCCAGGGAATTTCTACGGGCTCACCGCTCCTATATCGTGCCTATCAGTAAAATTGAGCATATCAGTAAAAGCAAAATAAAAATCGCAAACAAGGAAATCCCTATTGGAGTCAGTTACAGCGAAAGCTTTTTTGCGGCCATGGAAAATAAACTGAATTGATTAGTTTTTCCTAAATTGCCAGCGATTGCCCAAAAATGGCAAGTTTATTATGGAATTCCTGCAACAATTGAAGATAGAAAATAAGAATACAGGTACTTCTACAGGCCAGAACTGGCTCATTTCCCGTGGAGGGACCGACCTGGAATCTTTTTCTCCGGTAGATGGAAAAAGCATCGGAATCGTGACCACGACGGATAAAGAAGGCTATGAAACGGTGGTAAAAACAGCTCAGGCAGCCTTTCTGGAATGGCGAAAATGGCCTGCTCCACAAAGAGGGGAGATAGTCCGGCAGATCGGTGAAGCACTCCGCCATAACAAAATCCCGCTTGGGAAACTGGTATCCTATGAAATGGGTAAAAGTTTACAGGAAGGGTATGGTGAAGTCCAGGAAATGATTGATATCTGTGATTTTGCCGTTGGATTATCCAGGCAATTGCATGGATTAACGATGCATAGTGAAAGGCCGGGGCATCGTATGTATGAACAATGGCATCCCCTCGGTATTACCGGCATCATTTCCGCATTTAATTTTCCCGTCGCCGTATGGGCCTGGAACAGTATGTTAGCTTGGGTATGCGGGAATGTTTGTATCTGGAAACCTTCAGAAAAAACGCCTCTTTGTGCGCTGGCCTGCCAGCATATTATTGCCGAAGTATTTGCAAAAAACAATGTTCCCGAAGGCGTAAGTGGCCTGATCACCGGAGCAAGAGAAACCGGAGAATGGCTGGCAGCGGATACACGCATTCCGCTCGTCTCGGCAACGGGGTCTACCCGGATGGGCAAAGCCCTCGGCATTACTGTGGCCGCCAGGCTCGGAAGGGCCCTGTTGGAGCTGGGAGGAAATAATGCCATCATCATTTCAAAGGATGCCGATCTGAACATAGCCATTCCGGGGGCTGTTTTTGGAGCGGTCGGAACAGCCGGTCAGCGTTGTACCACTACCAGACGCCTGATTATTCACGAAAGTATGTATGAAAAGGTTAAGGAAAAGCTGGCTACCATTTACCAACAGCTCCGCATCGGAGATCCTCTCGATGAAAAAAATCATGTTGGCCCTTTGATCGACAAAGATGCCGTGAAACTTTACCTGCAAGCTATTGAAGCCGGCAAAAAAGAAGGAAGTAAATTCATCGTGGAGGGAGGAGTGCTGACAGGTAACGGATTCGAAAGCGGTTGTTACGTAAAACCCTGTATAGCTGAGGCTCAACCTCATTTTCAAATTGTGCAGCATGAGACTTTCGCTCCGATCCTTTATTTATTGAAATTCAACACGCTCGAAGAAGCCATCGCCATCCAGAATGGCGTTCCGCAGGGGTTATCGTCTTCCATCATGACGCTCAATCTTCGCGAAGCAGAACAATTCCTTTCGGCAGCAGGAAGCGATTGCGGCATTGCCAATGTAAATATCGGCACTTCAGGTGCAGAGATAGGAGGCGCGTTCGGGGGAGAAAAGGAAACCGGGGGCGGCCGTGAAAGCGGAAGCGATTCCTGGAGATCCTATATGCGCAGGCAGACCAATACAATCAATTATTCCTCCCATCTCCCTCTGGCACAAGGGATCAAGTTCGATATTTAACGGTGAACAGCTACAAGCTGCAGGCTTGCAGGTATAATAAACCGTTCCTTTCAGCGTTATACGTAGATTAGATCACTACTCTACTATGAAGTTGAAGTCCGCAACCAACGAACCGACTGCTATACTAAGGAAGATGATGTGCCTGGTTCTGCTGGTGCTGTTACAGGTTGCCGGAGCGGAGGCCCAAGTCCGGTTGGGGGTCCTAGGAGGAATACATTCCGCAAGTGTGAAGGAAACCAATCAGATTCCTGGCTGGGATACTGCCGTTAAAAAATATGAATCGTCCCGTTCCGGAGTCCAGTTAGGGGTCATCCTGGAAATTCCTGTCGGCCATAAGGGTTTTTTTTTCCTGCCTGCCATTACTTATTCCTCCAAAGGTCGTCAATACACAAGAAACTATGATTCCGCTGAGATGCCTGCCACAAAGCTTGTATATAAAAAACAAACCCTGGCACTTAACTATATCGACATTCCCCTGAACCTGTCCTATAAGTTACCCCTTTCCGCCAATCATAAAAACAGTTTTTTTATAAGT
The DNA here is from genome assembly GCF_054461575.1 of Flavitalea flava. Classification (NCBI taxonomy): domain Bacteria; kingdom Pseudomonadati; phylum Bacteroidota; class Chitinophagia; order Chitinophagales; family Chitinophagaceae; genus Flavitalea; species Flavitalea flava. Next base: position 37,004 of record NZ_JBTLQH010000037.1, on the reverse strand, counting down.
GCAGGGCCTTCAGTGGGTTTCTATTTTAGTGGAAAATTATCAACGCAGAGTCTCAGCTACAATACCAATAAATTCACCGATCAGTCCGACCCTCTTACGGTAGGAAAAGGACCGGACACTTATAAAACATTGGATCTGGGCGTCAATGCAAGGGCTGGTTTTGAATTGGGGAACGTTCTTCTTAATGTATACTTCAGCCAGGGGCTTACCAGTTTTTACAATGCTCCCTATACCGGCTCCTTCCATAACCAGTTATTCGGTGCCTCGATTGGCATTTGGCTAACTTCCACAGCCATCCCCAAGCCGCCCCCTCCAAAAGATACCGATAAAGACGGAATTCCCGATGCCCGGGATCTTTGCCCCCTTCAACCCGGCACTGCTGCCTGGCATGGATGCCCTGTTCCGGATACAGACCGGGATGGGATAGATGACGAACATGATTCCTGCAAAACGGTTCCTGGTCTGGCCCGGTATAACGGTTGCCCGATCCCTGATGCTGACGGGGACGGAATCAATGATGAAGAAGATAAATGTCCGCACCTGTCCGGGCTTGCCCGGTACCAGGGGTGCCCCATTCCTGACAGAGATGGCGATGGGGTCAATGACGAGGAAGATAAATGCCCGGATATTGCAGGTCTTGCCGAAAATCAGGGATGCCCGGTCATAAAAAAAGATACTCCCGACATCCGGAAAAAATTGGATTATACGGCTAAAAACATTCTGTTTAACCTGGCCAGCAATCAATTAACAGACTCATCCTTCAGAGCCCTCGAAGACCTGGCCGAAATTTTAAAAGACCATCCGGAATGGCATCTGACAATAGAGGGTTATACGGATAATGAGGGAACTCCCGAAAGAAACCATCTTTTATCCCAAAAAAGAGCCTTGGTTGTCAAAGACTTCCTGGTTAAAAACGGTGTATTGGAAAAGAACCTGACGGCAACAGGACTAGGTCAAAACAACCCCATAGCAGATAATTCAACAGCCAAAGGCAGGGCTGCCAACCGAAGGGTAGAACTGAAACTAAGCCCCCAGAAATAAAAACTTTAACAACATAATAAGGCCATCCATGTAATTTCCATACAGGTGATGGCCTATGTTTTATTAGCTTTACTGGTATTTATCCTGTTTTTAAGTATTTTGCCTCTTATTTTAATAAAAAGATAATAAAATGAAGCCTGGAAAGAAAAAGTGGTTACGCCTTGGTGGGAAATTTGGATTGATCATGATATTATTGACGGGTTTTAGCCTTGCCTTGCTTGCGCAGGGAACCTCCGTTAAAACGGAATTACCTAAAGGCTGGCATTTATTGGACAAAGACCAGGACGGATTTTACGGAATAAGTCTCAAAAAAGCCTATGAATTTGCCCATTTAAAGAAGCTGAAAAGTAAAACAGTCCTGGTAGCTGTAATTGATTCCGGAGTAGATACCCTGCACGAAGACCTGAAAGGTATTCTTTGGGTAAATCCCAAAGAGATTCCCGGGAACGGAATTGACGATGACCATAATGGTTATGTGGATGATATTCATGGATGGAATTTTATTGGAGGCAAGGAAGGCAAGAATGTAAAGGATGACTCACAGGAAGAAGCGAGGGTCTATTATCAGTTCAAAAATAAATTTGACGCACCGGAACTGGATACCTCAAAATTAAGTGCAGGAGATCATATTAATTACATTATGTGGGCCAAAGCCCGCAGAACGGTCATGGGCGATGGGACGGAAAGCGGAGTGGATCTGCTGATCTTGCGCAGAGCCCTGTCTGCATGTATCAAAAGCGACAGCATCCTTCAAAAGTCAATGGGGAAAAAAGAATATAGCGGAAACGACCTGGATTCTTTCCAAACCTCCAATCCTGAAAGCAAAAGCGCCAAATCTGTGTTGCTCTATTTATTCAAGGCAAACAAGATCATGGATATGAGTAATACCACCTTTTTAAACGATTTTAACGAGCAGGTGGAGCAGGAAGAAAAGAAAGCTTCTGCCAAAGAAAATGCGCCAAAAGACTATCGTAAAGAAATCGTAAAGGATAATGAATCGGATATCAATGACCGCTATTATGGCAACAATGATGTAATGGCCGGGGATCCAATGCATGGAACACATGTATCGGGTATTATTGCAGCAGAAAGGGATAATGGAAAAGGAATGGACGGGGTTGCCGATAATGTACGGATAATGGTTATCCGGGCTGTTCCAAACGGAGATGAGCATGACAAAGATATTGCGCTCGCTATCCGCTATGCGGTGGACAACGGGGCCAGGGTCGTTAATATGAGCTTTGGAAAGAATCTTTCGCCTCAAAAGGAATGGGTGGATTCTGCCGTCAGCTATGCCGAAAGTAAAGGTGTCTTATTGATCCATGCGGCAGGGAATGACAACGCCGATGTGGACACAGCGGATAATTTCCCCAATGAAAATTTCAGGAATTCAACCTACAAAGCGACGAATTGGATTACCGTAGGTGCAAGTAGCGACCCCTTGGCAGAACCAGGATTTTCGAGCTATACTGCCTCCTTTTCGAATTATGGAAAAAAAGAAGTTGATGTATTTGCTCCGGGCACCCGCATATACTCCACCCTTCCTGGTGGTAAAAATTATGGCAACCTTCAGGGCACAAGTATGGCAGCACCGGTTGTTACCGGCCTGGCGGCCCTTATCCTCGAATACTATCCGGGGCTAACTCCTCAGCAGGTTAAATATTGTATTGAGAAATCTGCTACCCCTCCTCCGGTAAAGGTAAAAAAACCGGGTACGGAAGGTGAGATCGTAAACCTGTCCGATATAAGTAAATCTGGTGGTATCATAAATGCCTACGAAGCACTAAAGTTGGCTTCGACCCTTAACTCTGGCGTGAGGAAAAAAGACAAACCGGAAAGATCTACGCTCATTCAAAAACAAAAAGATTGATTTTTCAAGCTTCCTGTTATAAAAATGCCGGGCAAAATAGTCCGGCATTTTTTATATATTTATAATCAAAACATTTCCTATGCCCGACAAATCGGAAATCATCTCTTCGCCCTTCCATGCCAATTATATTCAACTTATTAAGGAGACTGATATCCTAAAAGGATTGGAGAAAAACACCACGCAGATCTTTAAACTCTTAAAAAAAATACCACATAAAAAAATAGATTACGCTTATGCCGAAGGGAAATGGACAATTCGCGAAGTAGTCCAACATCTTATCGATGCAGAAAGGGTTTTTGGCTATCGGGCACTTAGTTTTTCCCGTAAGGATAGCAGCCCCCTTCCTGGATTTGATGAAAATACATGGGCTGTCCATGCAGGAGCAGCCAGTCGCAAATGGGATGAGTTGGTTAAGGAATATAAGTCTGTTCGAAAATCCACAGAATGGCTTTTCCATTCTTTCAGTGAAGATCAACTAAGATTTGCAGGTGAAGCAAATGGCCAACCGCTTAATGCACTGGCTATCGGCTTTATTATCCCAGGTCATGTTGCCCACCATATTAAAATTATTAAAGAGCGCTATTTAAATTTTTGACCGGCTGGCCAGAATAGTCGTGCAAAATCCCAGACAGGCAATTAAGGTTAATGACCAACGCAGACTGGCTGCCTGGGCAATAAATCCGATCAAAGGAGGCCCAAACAAAAAACCGAAATATCCGATTGTGGATACAGCAGCAATAGCCACTCCCGGAGCCATGGTTCCGGAACGCCCCGCAGCACTGTAAACCAGGGGAACTACTGAGGACACGCCTAAACCAACCAATAAAAATCCGCTAGTTGCTGCCGCGAGATTTGGGAAAATGACCGCCAGCAATAAACCGGCTGCAATAACGACCCCGCTCATCTGCAATATTTTTTTTACCCCGATCGTGGTAGCCAGCCAATCTCCCAGAAACCTACCAGTAGCCATCGAAAACATAAACGCAACATACCCTAAAGTAGGAATGGAACCACCTCCGGAAACCACTTTTTTAAAATACACACCGCTCCAGTCAAACATACTTCCCTCGCATATCATACAGCATAGGGCAATCATTCCCAGATTCAAAAGCCCCTTATCCGGCATCACGAACAATGGCTGACTGGTATCATGCGGCAAATCCTTTTCCAGACTGGAATTATAAAAAATAACCGTGGTAATTATAACCAACAATGCGATAAGGCAAAAATGAAGGAAAGGTGGAATATGGCCCCCAACCATCAACGTACCAACAGAAGCACCAACAAATCCGGCAAGGCTCCAAACTCCATGAAAAGAAGCCATGATCGATCTTCCATACAGAGACTCCACCCCTACTGCCTGAGTATTGATGGAGATATTCATCAGGTTGCCGAACAGACCAAAAAAGAACAGTACCGTTACTAATTGCCAGGTATGATCCACTACCCCTAACAGACATAGAATAAGGGGATAGGTTAAGGAACCAGCCAACAACATTCTTTTGCTCCCAAATTTAGTGACCAGCCATCCTGATAAGGGCAGACTGGTCATCAGGCCAACCGGCAAAGCAAACAGAACGCTTCCTAATCCTGCATCATTCAAACCCAGGTGCCCCTGAATATCCGGAATGCGCGATGCCCAGCTGGCAAAACATATCCCTGCCACAAAAAAGAAAACACTGGCGGCTATCCGGTGAACTCTTTGCGCTGGCAGCCTCTGAAAAAAAACAACTGACATAATTGACAAATTAAATGATCGAAATATTCAAGGCATGATAAGGATCGAATAACGGATCGGAAGGTTCCTTTTCCGTCACTATTGCATCCAATGTCTCAATCTCACAAACCTTATACGGCTCCGCTGTTCCTATTTTATTATGACTCCCCACGGCTACTATTTTATCCGAACAACTGATCATGACCCGCTTCATCTCACTTTCAAAATAATCCATACTACTCACTCCTATTTTATGATGCAGACTGCAAACGCCGATAAAACAGGTATCTACATGCAATTGCTGCAGCATCCGGATGGCATCCCCACCTGAAGTAACCAATGAATCCGGCAGGATCCGCCCCCCCGGAATAATGACTTCGATGTCTTTCCGCCCGGCAAGCAGCGCCGCTACCGGAATATTAATGGTTACTACCGTAAGGGGAATAGTCAACAGGCTCGCTAACACATAAGTAGTCGTCCCACCGTCCAATAAAAGGGTATCTCCAGGTTTTATCAGGGATAGTGCCTTGCGGGCAATGACCAGTTTCTCATCCTCCGAAGTATGGATCCTTTCCTTAAAGCTTCGGGCATTGGGAGAATGAGGAATAGCTCCGCCTCTTACTTTCGTCAATAAACCATTCTTATCCAGCCATTCGATATCCCTCCTAATTGTATCGGAAGAGACCTGCAAAGCCTCGCTAAGCTCTGCCAATTTTACATATTGATTTGATTTTAAATGCTTTACAATAAAATCAAGTCTTTCCTCTTTCAACATTATGCAATATTTTGCTACAAATTTACAAAAAAGATCTTAATTCGGGTTAATTTTTTGCAATATTTTGCATACATTTGCTAGGAACAAAAAGGAATAACAATGGAAAAAAAGAGGGTATTAATCGATATGGATCATGTAATGGCCGATATTACGACCAACTATATCCAATGGTATAAAAAAGCCACCGGGGTGAAGGTCGAAAGGGAATCTCTCCTGGGTAAACCCGAAGACCTGGCCTTCCCCCAGCCTGAACTTATCAGGCAATTTTTAAACAGTCCGGGATTTTTCCGCTCCGCCAAAGTAATCCCCGGAAGCCAGGAAGTAATAGAAGAGCTAAATAAGGTCTATGAAGTATTTATCGTTTCTGCAGCTATGGAATTCCCTCAATCCCTGATCGAGAAATATGATTGGCTCCAGGAACATTTTCCGTTTATTTCCTGGAAACAAATCATTCTCTGCGGATCTAAAAAACCAGTAATCGGGGATTTTATAATCGACGACCACCTAAGAAATCTTGATAATTTCACCGGTAAACCACTCTTATTCACTGCAACCCACAATATCCACATCACCCATCATACCCGGCTGAATGACTGGAAGGAAGTTGGTGACTTTTTATTAGGAAAAGATGTTGCCGTAAATGCTGCAAACTCAAAAAGACATCCTGAAATCGCCTAAACAAGGTCTCAAAACGAGATACTCGTTAAAACAGCGGCAATAAAGTAAAGTAAAAAGCTGAAATAAAGCATAAAAAAATCCGGGCCCTGTCATTAAGACCATTAGCCCGGATTTTTTTCCAAAGAATATTTTGTTCAAAATGGCCATTCGCCATTCCTTTATTTGTTTTGCTCTACTTATTATATACCAGGTTCTTCTGCGTGATCATATCATCCAGCACATTCACCGCTTCACCCAGATATATATTCGTCCGAAGATCTTTTAACCACTGTTGATAACGATCAGCCTTCGCCTTATCTCCCTCGTATTTATTGGCATCCTGTGGAAGCGCCTGAATTTTTAATTCATTGGCCCCGCCTAATTTGCTTAAAGTCTCAACCTGCTTAATGGTAGACTTGATCTGCTTCTGCTCATCCCGGTATTTCTGCAGGTTCAACGGATATACTTTATCATTTTCTTTACTCAGCCATTCCGCATCCGACCGGATCAGATTAAAAGCCGAATTGTTCTTCAACCGCTCATTACTCATCCCCTTAATAATATTAAGATCATAGGCATACTTCCAGGTAGTATAATCCGCCTTTTGGATCTCATCCCAGGGCAAAGCATCAGGATTATCCTTTTCCCGGATCTTCGAATATTCAAATAAATCCGGTAGTATTATATCCGAAGAGACTCCCCTCAATTGAGTGGACCCGCCACTGATACGATAGAATTTCTGTAAGGTAAGTTTCAACGTTCCCAACTCACTGTTCGCATCCATAAAACCCAACGTTTTATCCAATCCGATATTCCGTTGAACCGTTCCCTTTCCATAGGTAGATGTGCTGCCAATGATTACTCCCCTCTTATAATCCTGAATAGCAGCCGCAAATATTTCAGAGGCAGATGCACTCAGTTCATTGACCATCACCGCCAACGGCCCCTCATATAAAACCGATTTGTCGTGGTCAGGCAATATCTGAGGTTTGCCGTCCCTGTCTTTTACCTGAACAATTGGCCCTTGCTCAACAAATAATCCTACCATCTGCACCACATCATATAAAGAACCTCCACCATTATTACGCAGATCTATTACTATTCCGTCTACTTTCTGCTCCTTAAGTTTTATCACTTCCTTGGCTACATCCACCGAACAACGATTTCCCTTTGGATTATCAAAATCTGCATAAAACTCAGGTAAATAAATATATCCGATTTTCCCTTTGTCCGAATTAACAATAGCACTCCGCGCAAAGGTTGCCTCATCCTGTACGATCTCATCCCTTATCAACGTGATCACCTTTGTCGAGCCATCTGTCTTCTTCAAGGTCAGCTTCACTTCCGTACCTTTCGTTCCACGGATCAACTTCACCGCATCTTCCACCAGAAATCCTGTCAGATCCACCGGCTCCAGGCTTCCCTGTGCAACCTTTTGAATAATATCCCCAACATTGACAAGACCGGATTTCCAGGCAGGGCTGCCCGTTACTAACGTAGTGATCTTTATATTCCCATCCTCATCCCGCAAGGATGCCCCAATGCCAAAAAAATGCCCGCTCATCTGTTCATCAAAATACCTCTTTTCTACAGGGGGAAAATAATCAGTGTGTGGATCCATCGATTGTACAATGGTCTGTACAAACATATTAAACCGGTCGTCATCGTTTATTTTCTTTTTAAGCCTGTCATAAAAACGATCCATTACTTTCAGCGCTTTCCCACGGGCATCCTTCTCCAACTCTTCCTGACTCTTCGCCACAAATCCAGGCTTATTCTTATTATTCTCCTGCTGCTCGATAAGATCAGCATACCTCTCCAATGTCAGATATTTTAACCGCTTCCTCCAGGATTCCTTTCTTTCCGCCTCATCTTTCGGAAAGTCAACCTTGTCATAATCCTGGTTGACATTTTCATCCGTATTAAAATCAAATGGTTTGGAAAGAATATCCTTATAGATCAATTCCGTCTCGGCCATTCTTTTCTTATAAACCTCCGTAACGGCAGGAACAAACTGGATCCCCGTTTTTCCCAGGATTTCATCATCGATCCGCGTCTCATACTTCCTCAATCCCTCAATATCGGACATCAATAACACATTCTTCTCCACATCCACATCTGCCAGGTACTTCGTAAAGACTTCCTTTGAAAATTTATCATCGATCTGCTTGGGACTATAATGGATCTGCGCCAGCATCTCCCCTACATTATGCAATATCTTTTCATATTTCGTAGGCGGGTTCGTCCCTATCCCCAATGTCCTGAAAGCGACAAAAACACCAGCTCCTAAGATCAATAGGACGATCGGCAAGTTTCTTTTACTAATCATATACTTTAACACTTTTAACATAGCTATCCAAAAATAACGATAAATACTAAGGTATGTTGCCGGAAAAGAAGAATATTAACACCGGATTTACGATATATTCCATGAACGGAAGTTTTCAGGAACTGTTCGGATAAGAATACCCGGTTATAAATTAAGATGCCGTTTCGAAGATTTTTCTTCAGAAACGGCATCTTTTCCGGGTGGATGAAGGGGCTCGAACCCTCGACCCCTAGAACCACAATCTAGTGCTCTAACCAGCTGAGCTACAACCACCATGAGGTCTTCCAAATTGTATTTGGAGCTGCAAATTTAGGATATTTTGGATTTAACACAAAATCAATTTTGAGGGGGACTTGGGCAAAACAAAATTTTTGTTTTTGGGCCATTGATTTGGCGTTTATTTGCATCCAAATTTACCTTTCATGAACCCGTGGCTGTATAGTATTCCTTTCATTTCCGCATTTATTCACTGGCTGACCATCTGGATGGCATTGAAACTACTATTCCATCCACGTCAGCCGAAAAAATTTCTGGGGCTCACCCTGCATGGCGTATTCCCCAAAAGACAACGCCAGATAGCGGAGAGCCTGGGTAAGATCGTCGGACAGGAGCTCCTCTCCTTCCAGGATATCGAAAAGACGATCACCAATCCCGCCAATGTCCAGCGGATACTCCCCCTGGCCGAAGAACATATAGACAATTTCCTGCGCAACAAACTGAAAGAAAGTATGCCGATGATCTCCATGTTCATCGGTGATAAGACCATTACTCAATTAAAAACGGTCTTTATGCAGGAACTGGAAGAACTGTTCCCCGTTATCATGAAGAATTATGTGGCTAACCTGAAAAATGACCTCGACCTGGAACGAATCGTCGTTGATAAAATCGCCAATTTCTCCTCTGACAAACTGGAAACGATGCTCAACCAGATCCTTACCAAAGAATTCCGGTTCGTTGAAGTTATCGGGGCAGCCCTTGGTTTCTTCATCGGCCTTCTGCAGATCTTTCTGACCTTATGGATGAACCATTAATAACTAACCGATAACCGCTAATTTGCCGCCCATGCCTGGATATCAGGCTACAAGCCCCTGCATTGGCCCGGAGGCCTGCATGCAATAGCCCTTCTATCTTTAATTTATGCCGTTTGTATAGATTAAAACCATAACACCGATTTTAGAGCGGAATTTTACCCTATTAATTTTACTCTATTAATTGAATATATTATACTCATGAGAATATTTTGGCTACTGATTTTAATACAGACTTCTGCTTTTTCCGGTATTGGGCAAATGACGGGTATGGGAGGAGGAGGCAGACAAGGAGGCTTCGGAAATGGCCAGGCTGCAAATATCGGGCATTTTTACGGAAGGATCCTGGACGCCAAAACAGACAAAGGTATGGACGGAGTTTCCGTTCAACTGATACAAAGCAAATTCGATACGGTCACCCGTAAAAGAAAAGATACCGTGATCGCCGGAATGATCACCGGCCGGAAAGGGGACTTCAGCCTCGAAAATCTCCCCATCTTTGGAAATTTCCGTCTCAAAATTACGGCGATAGGCTACCAGGCCTACGATCAAAAAGTGGCCTTTGAAATGAAAGCAGGAAAATCCGGGGACATGCAGTCTGCTCTTAATGGTGTAGACCGGGATCTCGGCAATATTAAACTGGCCGCAGACGCTCAAACCCTTGCCCAGGTCACCGTCACCGCATCCAAACCCCTGATCCAGATGGGAGTCGACCGGAAAATTTATAATGTGGAAAAGGATATTTCAGCACAAGGAGGAACAGGGGTCGATGTAATGAAAAATGTGCCCTCCGTACAGGTGGATATCGATGGAAATGTCACATTGCGAAATAGTACACCAACCATTTTCGTGGACGGCCGGCCAAGCACCCTTACACTCGACCAGATCCCGGCAGATGCTATACAAAGCGTGGAGATCATCACCAACCCGGGCGCTAAATTCGATGCCTCCGGGGGCGCTTCCGGCATCCTGAATATCGTATTGAAAAAGAACCGCAAAGCTGGTTATAATGGAAACATCCGTGCCGGTGTCGACAAGCGGGGCAGATATAATCTGGGAGGGGACATTAACGTCAAACAAGGAAAAATCAATGTCTTTGCCAATGCCAATTACGGTCAGCGCAAATCCATTTCACCCGGAACTACGGATCGGAATACATTTTTTCAATCACCGTTCAATACCCTTCACCAGTACGACAACAACGTTAACAAGGGATATTTTGCCTTCGGCAGGTTCGGTCTCGATTACCTGATCGATAACAGAAATACACTTTCGGCTTCAGGAACCATAGTCCATGGTAGTTTTAATCCCTATACCAACAGCGACCTTTATGTGGACACGCTTTATCCATCAGGCACCCTTTCCTCTTATACCCAAAGGGCCGCTACAACCGATGCCCAATTTAATAATCACGGAGGTATGCTCAGCTTTAAACATACCTTTCCCAAGGCCGGTCAGGAATGGACAGGTGATGTTAATTACAGTAAAGGCACCAACTCGAACAAAAACTATGTCAATTCCAATATTTTCAACGAAAAGGATGGTCCACTCAGTTCTATTTACAACCAACAGCAAATCGGTTCAGGAACCAATGAAAATATAACCGGGCAAACGGATTTCGTCAAACCGATCAATGATAAATCAAAATTCGAAACCGGTGCCAGGATCGCCATCCGCAACGTAACCAGCATCAACGACATTAACACGCTTGGTAATGATGGTCAATACCACAACCAACCTCTGCTTTCTTCCCGATACAAATACCGCGACCGTGTCTATGCAGGATACGTGACCTATTCCAACGCCATCAAAGACTTCGGTTATCAATTAGGGTTACGGGCCGAAAGCTCCGACTATAACGGTTCCCAGAATTTTTCGGTAAAAGCACCCGTTGGCGGAGGGCTCAATGATACTATCGGGAATTTCAGTAATAAATTTCCACTGAGCTTTTTCCCTAGTGTTTTCCTAAGCCAAAAACTGGAAGGAGATCAGGACCTTTCCCTGAATTATACCCGCAGGATCGACCGGCCGAGTTTCTTCCAGCTTTTCCCTTTCACCGATTATTCCGACTCATTGAATTTAAGCCGGGGTAATCCGGATCTGAAACCCCAGTTCACCAATTCCTTCGAAATCTCCTATGCTAAAACTTATGCCGGTAACAGCAGTTTCCTGGCTTCCGTATACTATAAATATACAACCGACCTGATCACCCGTTATCAATTTACCGGGCAAAACCCAATCAATGATTCGATTGTAATCATCAGTTCTTTTATTAATGCCAGATCCAGTTATGTGGGAGGGTTGGAATTGATCGGCCGCAACTCCATCACCAAATGGTGGGATATCACTTCGAGTGTAAACATATTTACCTCAAAGATCAATATTGCCGATACCAGTATCCACACCGCCGATCAAACGTATAGCTGGTTCGGAAAAATCAATAATACCTTTAAACTACCCAAAAATTTCACCCTGCAGTTGACCGGTGATTATACGTCTAAAACCGTACTTCCTCCCGGCGGCAGCGCCAGTAGCGGCGGAGGCGGAGGCGGTGGAAGGGGTTTTAACCAAACCGTCAGTGGCAGCGCCCAGGGATACTCCAAACCATCCGGAGGAGTCGACGCAGCACTGAAATACGAATTCCTCAAAAACAAGGCAGCGTCATTGACCCTCAGTGTAAGCGATATTTTTCGCAGCAGGGTCTCCGATGTTTATACCTCATCCAATTATTTTAACCAGGAGACAACGCGCAGAAGAGACCCCCAATTCTTTCGTCTCCAATTCAATTATCGTTTTGGCAAATTCGATGTGGCCTTATTCAAGCGGAAAAATCTGAAGGGAGAAATGGAAAGTATTCAGGGAGCTCAGGGCGGACAGGGGCAAAATTAACGATATCCGGGAAATACCGGATATTTGTCGGCATGACCGGCAAACTACAAACCTACCTGGCTTTGGGAGACTCCTATACCATTGGAGAGGGTCTTCTGTTCTATGAAAACTTCCCTTGCCAAACTGTTCAACGTCTCCGGCAATCCGGGATTCCGGTTGCCGCCCCGGAACTTATAGCGAAAACAGGATGGACAACCGACGAGTTGATGGATGGGATCAGGGATACCTGTTTGTTGCCTACCTACGATTTTGTTTCCCTGCTGATCGGCGTTAATAATGAATTTCGCTCAAGAAAGCTGGAAGAATACCAAACCCAATTCGAAACTTTACTTAAACAGGCAATTGATTTTGCAGGCAACAAAACAACGCATGTTTTTGTCTTGTCCATTCCGGACTGGAGCGTTACACCATTTGCCAATACGTATCTTCCCGATACCGGTGGCAGAAATAAAGAAAAGATCGCAGGGGAAATTGATGCCTTCAATAAAGCTGCCCAACAAATATCCCACCAATACAGTGTGAATTTCCTGGATATTACCACCCATACCCGTTTGGCGGTTTCAGATAAGGATTTATTTGCCTCCGACGGACTTCACCCATCCGGAAAAGAATATAAGTTCTGGGCAGCACAATTAGCGGAAAAGATCCTGGCCATTCCTTAATAGATCGTATTCACGCCATCCGTATTCAAAAAAACAATATCCGGAGCCTTTATATACGTATTATTATACCTGAACTGAAGCCCGGTGCTGATCATTATTTTAAAGGAACTATTCTGATCAGTCTTGCGGGGAAAATAAGCAAACCGCATTTCAATCGTTTGAAATACCAGGTTTTCATTTCGCGTCCGGATACCGGCGCCCAAACCGTGATAGAGCGCGGACTTACTGAATTGTCCCTTTTCGGGGGTCAATAAAGACAAATCAGCAAAAGCAAATGGAGCAAATTTAAATCCCAGTAACCGGTAGTTTATAAAAAAAGTGGTCTCCGAATGAAAAGTCAGACGCTGAGATCCAAATGTGGAATCCCCACTGAAATAACGTAATCCGAAAACATTATTAATGGTAAGTGGGTCAATGGCGAGCCGGTTAAATTGACGGGTATAACTAAAATTAACATATTGTCTTATTTTAAAATGATCAAACAGGAAAAGCGGGCTATTATACCCCGTCCCTACCAGAACACTGCCATCCTGGATTTTTCCCTTATTCAGGAAAGTGCCCGCCCGAAGAAAATATTGAATAAACCCCCCTCTTTTTGTTACGATGAAATTATTCGCATCGACTCCGCCATATGGCCTTTTCAGATCCAGCTGCCGGTACCACCCTGCGGTCAGGGCAATATTATACCCCTCAGGCAAATCTTCCGTAGTACCAAAACCATATACATAATTGGTTTTATAAAAATCCTGCCTGAAAAATGTGAATTGTGCCAAAACAGCCGCCCTGTCATTGAACCTGAAATTAAAATCCTTTTTCAACTGATAAGGCGTCTGAAGAAAATGATTCTGAAAATACCGGATCCCTAAAAAACGGCGATCCCGGACGGATGTATTGCTCAAAAATTTCTCCGACCCCAGGTTCCAGCCAATCCAGGCGTCGTGTGTACTATAGTGATATTTAAAAAAAACAGAATCAGGTCTTGAATATCGGTTAAAAGTCTCGAATTCCCCAACGGTGATATTCCCCGCCAAATGAGCATATGGAGCATATAAAGGGCGGTCCAATTTAACGAACCAGGCCAGCTCATCCGGAGTACCGTCTTTGAGGTCATTGTTGATCTGCGTATAGGAGGCCGTACCGGTTACAAAAGAGTTGCCGATATTGGTCTTGCTATACAATAATTGATACCCGAAATTAGGAACACGGTTTTGCTCCACAAAAGCCCCGAACAGAATCTTCTGCCCACTCCCAAAAGCATTGGCATCACTTATATTTCCCCGGATACTTGTTGGGCCAACCCCGAAACTGCCGATTTCCCCTCCTATGCTGAATACATCCTTAACAACTACCACCAGATCCACAGAATCAGGGGTGTCCGGGAGATAATTTATCAGTATCCGGACATCCTGGATAAAATTCAGAGACCGGATCAGTCTTTCATTATCTGCCAGTTTAAATGCACTGAGAGGTGTATTTTCTTTAACAAACAACGAATTGTGGATAACCCAGTCACGGGTTTTGTGATGCAGGTCATTTAAAACCTTATTACCAAAATGCTCCAGTCTTTTGGAGGTATCGGTAAAGGTCCTTTCAAAACCGAAATTTTTTATGATGATCTTCCTGATAATTTTACCCTCGTAAGGCTTAAAAGGACTTTCACTCTTGGTATTCAACGCAGTAGTCAAAGCCGCCGAATCCGTATGACTTCCCCTGGGCAGGATAGGTTTGATCACAGAATCCGACTGGCCTCCCCGGGTGACGGCATTTCTAAAAAATTGAAAAATATTATTATTCCTCAACCGGTTAAGTCCCCGGAGACTATCTATCCGAAGTTTCCCATGTATACTATCAACCAAAATAAACCCCCTGCTGCTGTCTATATGATACACCCCCAGACTACTGTCGACCCGGATAGGTTTACGACTACTATCAACCACCTGGCCGAAAGAATGAAAACAAAATAAAAAGCAAACGATCGCTGCCGCTGGCCGTATCATAATATTCTTCCTCAAGTAACTAATGGGGGTCGATTAATTTTAAATTAATAATGCATCTATTTTAACAATAGAAGTTCCAATTTAAGGATTATTGGCTTATACTCAATTTCAGGATGTTATTTGTTACGATATTGTTATAAAGGCAGTTACAGGCTTTACCGGATAATTTATTAAAGAGGATGGTATTGTTTTTGAACCATAATGACAGGTAAATGGTTCTACTATAAATTCAATTACCGATTAACTACCAGTTGAAAACTTATATATATGAAAACAAATTCCTTAACCGTTTCTCCCCGTTTATTACCCGAACCCTTGCTCGCCGTACATACTACAAAACATAACAGGGAAAGACGCGAAATTATTCAATTACCCCTGGTATCCCCACCCGATGCCAAAAGGATAAAAGAGTTAAATGCACTCGCAGCTAAACCTCCTTTTTGCCATCATTTTAGGGCAAGAAAACATGACATGCTATAAAACAATGTAGAAAAATTTCCCGGATACACCCGATAAAAAGGGATGATTTTTCTACACTGCAATACCACTTCATACCAGGGTTTACTTTTCAAAGAAAGGAAGGCTGTTTTCATAGCCGGCATTACTTTTTACCCATAGGAAAGAAAAATTCACGCCATGGTTAGAAGAAGCCCCCTACAGAATATCTTCTTCCCGGTAATCATAGAGATCCTTTATTCGCCTGACAAGGTTTTCGACAGACTCCCGGGAGGGAGTGACCTTCCTTCCTGTTTCCCATTGATCCAATTCTTCCTGAATATGCTTTTTTTGCAGATTTTCCAGCTTCCGGATCAATTCCGTCGATATACTCTTCTTTTGGGAATAAATGTCTTTTTTCTTTTCATATATCAGTTCCTTGTCCCGATGCATTTCATCTTCAGCTGCCGCCATTTGTAATAATTCGAACCTGGCAAGGGACAAGTCATAAGGTCCCGTACTCATGATCAGTTTGGACAATACAGGCCCTGTTTCTATCAGAATGATCAAAAGAGAAATCAACAGGTTTGCCCAGAAAACACTGGTTTCCCGTTCTGAAAGATCTGACAGTGCTTTATTTTTTTCAAGAAATCCTATGTCATTCTTCACCTGGGACTCATATTGACGATTTTTTGTTTCTATTCCGGCATGGACCCCGTTAAGCAGACTGTCCTGATAACGGATCAGCCCTTCCAATTGATGCAGTTCGGGGCTATATTGATGTAAGGCGTCCTGAAATGCCTGCTGTTTTAACCGGGTTAGCTTATCAACACCCCGGTGCAAAGACCCCCCCGTTCCATCTGCCTCTTCTACATATGCCTGCTGGAGCCGGTGCAGCGTATCTTCCAGTGCCGATTTGCGATGAATCAGCCGGTTCTTTTCTCCCTGGGCAGTAACCAGAACAGTTTGCCCTTCAGCTTGCAAAAGGCTATCATTCAATAAAATTTTCTTATGTCTGTTCTCTGTGATCTGAACATCAATTTCTTTCTCAAAGATCTTTAACTCAAGGGGCCGGGCGATGGTAACACCGATCAATAAAGCCAATACAAGGCGAGGCATGGCCATCCAGATCTGTTTGCTTCCGGATACCCCATATTTCCGCATGGTGGCAACCAGAAAGCGGTCAAAATTAAAGATGACAGCTCCCCAGATCAGGGCAAAACACACAGCCCACAAAACATTGTCGAATACGCTGAAAATCGCATAACCGGAGGATAATGAGGCCAGCACGAAAGTAGCCAGGATCACCCCACCCAAACCGGCATATTTCGTTTGTTCCGAGGGACATTCTTTTAAAAGATCCTGATAGGCACCTGAACACCACCATAAAAAATGTGATTCCGTTTTTCTTTTTGCATTCCCACCAGTAAAGGAGTCATAGGTATAACCCGGCTCCTGACCATTTGTTTTGTTTTCAGACATCGGTTATCAGTTAGCATAATTAAATAGATCCTGTCTCTAAAAAAGACAGAAGAACAAGTAGATATCTCAAAAAGAAGATATCGATAGCTGGTTGGAGTGGGAACAATAAAATGAACGACAAAACGGGAGATAAATTGCAAAGAAAATGCTAAAACCACTCAGGCATTAAAATCCATTGCCCTAAGGTATTGATTGCCCTCATTTATTCTCCTATTCTCCGGCGGGAAACCGTATAACAATTCCTTCGTTACGCAAAACTTCGTAAATATCGTGGGCAAACCGAACAGCAGCAACACCATCACCATGAATACAGATCGTTTCAGCTGACAAAAACACTTCTTTTTCATCATTGAGTACCACTTTTCCCTCCCTGATCAGGCTGAGTACCTGTTTTACGGCCAACCCCGGATCGGTAATCAAAGCATTTCTTTCTGATCTGGGTGTCAGGGTTCCATCTTCCCGGTAGGCCCGGTCCGCAAAAACTTCATTAACAAAATGCAAACCATTGGCTGTCGCCTGCTTTTCCATTTCACTACCGCTTAGGCCATACAGCAAAAGGCCTGAATCAAACTCCCGGATAACCTGACAAATTAACACGCTAAGCTCAATATCCCGTGAGGCCCTGTTATAAAGCGCCCCATGCGGTTTGATATGATGAATATGAACGCCAAATTCCATACAGATCTCTTGTAAACCTGAAAGCTGATCAAGCAATATTTGCCGAAGATCGGATAACCGGAGAGCCCCTGACCCGGGCTCCAGCATATCGACTCTGCCAAAGTTAAGCCTGTCAGGGTAAGAAGGGTGTGCTCCAATGGCTACCTGATGAATAAGTGCCAGTTCGATCGTTCGACGCATTATATCCGTATTCCCTGCATGTGAACCGCACGCAATATTGGCCGAACTAATAAAAGGAAAAATCTCGGCATCTGTAGGCTGCCCCTCTCCCATATCGCAGTTGAGGTCAATTTGAAGATTTGAACCAGATGGCCATGACCGGGTTAGCATACCAGCTCATTCAGATGATCCATGCAGGCTCTTTGAAGAATATGCAGTTCCTTTTGCCTGGCCTCTAATAATTCTTCGGCCGTTTCTAATTCCATAAATTTAAATTGTATGGTATCACAAGGCCTTAATTGGGCCAATTTTGGCAAATGTGCAGAAATAACATGAGCAATCCTTGGATATCCTCCCGTAGTCTGATGATCCGCCATCAATATGATCAATTGACCATCGGGTAATAATTGCACCGTTCCGAAACTGACTGCCGAGAAAACCATCTCGGTACCTGAATCTGGTTCTCCGGAAAGGAGAATGCTGCCTTTTAGTCTGTACCCCATCCGGTCCGACGAAGGATGGATCAGAAAATTACTTTCCATAAAATTATCTTGCGAAGAGGTTGACAACAACCCCCACTCACTTCCCTGAATAAACCCAATCTCATGCGGGTAGTTGTAGGCCTTTTTTGTATTGACTCTCCAGGGCAGCACTTCAAAATTACATGCTTCTTTAAGTAAGCCGGCAAAATAAATGGTATTCTCCTTGAATGGCAATTCGTCTCCCTTTTTTAGAGCCTGTCCTTTCCAACCACCTACCCCGGCTTTAAGATTTGTACTGTAACTATCCAACCATTTATTCAGGCAAAATCCACCGTGAACACTAATATAACAACGTCCTCCCTGGACCAGCGAAGGAAAATGAAGCACTGTATTCTTCCGCACCACCACAGGTTGCCAGTTAGGAATCCTTTGATCATTCACGGTAGGAGAAAAATCACCTCCGGTAATGGCGATTAACGTGTTTTGCTCGAAAAGAATCTGAGGACCCGGAAAATGAATTTCAATCAATGCTTCCTGTTTACTGTTACCCACCAGCAGATTGGCAACCTGGGCGGCATAACGATCCATCACTCCTCCCGGATTAATACCCCAATTTGCATAGCCATTCCTACCCATATCCTGTATAGTATCTAATAATCCGGGCTTTATAATAGAAAAAGACATGAATGCTATTTAGGGTGAGACATAAATAGTCCAAATACCATAATTAATCATAATCAATAAAACTGGGCACTAATAGTAGGATAAAGGCAGGAGTACGGGAACAAACCAGAACAAACAAATGGAGGATTCGAAGCTACAAATTTCAATACGGCCCTTAATCATTGATTATTTCAATTGGCCTGCGACAAAAGACATTGCTTTTACAGCTTTTCCCTGGTAATTTACATCGTTGCCTGATTCTTAGGGTTAAATGCAAGATAATCATCTGTGGAAATCGCAAAAAACCGGACATGGTCTCCCGCTTTTAGCCATACTGGAATTTTTGCTTTGGGATCAAATAACCTGATCGGGGTTCGCCCGATTATCTGCCAGCCGCCAGGACTATCCAAAGGATAAACTCCCGTTTGACTTCCTGCAATTCCCACGCCCCCAGCCCGTACCGGAACCGGATTTTTTTTCCTGGAAACGGTCAATCGCTCATCCAGCTTCCCCAAATACGAAAACCCTGGTAAAAATCCGATCATGTAAACACGGTAAATCCGGTCCGTATGTAGCCTTATAATTTCCTCCTCGGATATCCCTTTTTGAAGGGCAACCCCGTTTAGATCAGGTCCGAATTCCCCACCATATGAAACCGGGATATGTATAAGGCTCCCCTCCACTTTCATCTCATCAAGTTCATGATAATCAACAGATTGAACATCAGTCTTAGAATAAGCCTCTTCCAGTATCTGTTTAAAAATGAAAAAGGCAGTTCCTTGAAAGCCAGCCTTTACAGATCTGACCAAAACCGGATCATAAAAAATGGATACCGAACTGTAGGCTACTACAATATCCTTTACGCCCTTAATTTGGCGGCCTACCAGCCATGCCTGAATGGCCAGAACCTTTCTGTTTAATGGTTCCTCTATATGATTACCCAAATCAAGTGTAATGGCCGCATCTCCCAGCGGAAATATAGAAACAGAGGGGCTCAAGTCCGACATATTTACAGGCAAATTAAAGTTTTTTGAAAAGGGTATGCACAAACTTTTTATAATGTACGGAAATATACAGCTGGAAATTGCCTGTAATGGTCATCCTGGCCTATAAATAGCTGGTATCCAGCAAAAAACAGTTGCCGATTTTCCATAGTACACCTTTCTGTCGGCTGTACCAATTTTTTAATTTGGTAGTTATACTGTAAACTTGCAAGCCGTCAGGCATGGCCGGACCTATTGTCCGTGACAATTAATAAGATAATGTTGCCCGGATGGCTCTATTTAAAAAAAGACTTTCTGAGCAATTGATCGTAAACCCGTTAATGAACACATGGCTAAGAATTTATTGATTGTGGAGTCCCCGGCGAAAGCTAAGACCATTGAAAAGATCCTGGGCGAAGATTTTGAAGTAAAGAGTTGTTATGGACATATCCGCGATCTGGAAAAAGGAGATATGGGAATTGATGTGAAAAACAATTACCAGCCCAGATATATAGTTCCGGAAGATAAAGAAAAAGTGGTCAAAGAGCTAAAAAGCATCGCCAAAAAATCTGGTGAAGTTTGGCTCGCAACGGATGAGGACCGTGAAGGGGAGGCCATCAGCTGGCATTTGTGCGAAGTCCTTGGGCTGGATCCGGAAAAGACCAAACGCATTGTTTTTCATGAAATTACCAAGCCCGCCATACAGGCGGCCGTGACCAACCCCAGAACGGTGGACATGAATCTGGTGAATGCCCAACAGGCGCGCAGGATATTGGATCGGATCGTAGGATTTGAATTGAGCCCCGTATTATGGCGCAAAATGAGCATGAAGAACAATCTCAGTGCCGGACGTGTCCAAAGCGTGGCCGTCCGGATCATTGCGGAAAGGGAAAGAGAGATTAACGCTTTTACGACGGTCAGCACCTTTAGGGTCGAAGCGCTTTTTACGGCAAAAGATTTGTCTGGTAAGATGGTCTCTTTTAAGGCCGAAGGCAAAAAACAGGCTTCGGCAGAAAATGCAGAGGCCTTTCTGAAAAGTTGTATTGGAGCGGACTATACGATCAGCGATATACAGGTCAAACCCGGAAAAAAGACTCCAGCCGCCCCATTCACTACCTCTACACTTCAACAGGAGGCCAGCCGCAAATTGGGATATGGCGTCAGCCGGACCATGTTACTTGCGCAGAAATTATATGAAAGCGGTAAGATCACTTATATGCGTACCGACAGCGTCAATCTGAGTGAAACATCTACTGATGCTGTAAAGAAACAGATCGGCAGCCAGTATGGCGCTAAATACATCCAGGTTCGTAAGTTTAAAAACAAGAATGAATCCGCTCAGGAAGCTCATGAAGCTATCCGGCCAACGGATATGGATGCCATGACGGTGGAAGATTCCGATGGCAAACGATTATATGAATTAATCTGGAAAAGGACCATGGCCAGCCAGATGGCCGATGCAGAACTGGAAAAAACAATCGCCAAAATACAGGTATCCACTAATAAAGAAGAATTAACGGCTAGTGGAGAAGTATTAAAATTTGACGGGTTTCTGAAAGTCTATATGGAAGACAGGGATGAAGAGGACATGACTGAAGATGAGCAGGGCGAAGGCATACTCCCTCCGCTGGCTGTCAAACAGCTGCTCCCGCTAACCGCTATGAAGGCCATTGAACGCTTCAGCCGCCCCCAACCCAGGTATACGGAGGCATCTCTGGTGAAAAAACTGGAAGAGCTGGGTATCGGTCGCCCTTCTACTTATGCCCCTACCATCTCTACCATCGTGAAAAGGGGTTATGTGGAAAAACGGGATAAAGAAGGAGTAAAAAGAGATTTCAGGATATTGGAGCTAAAAAATGATACTATCCGAAGTCTGACAGAACAGGAAAACACCGGGGCTGAAAAGTCCAAACTATTTCCCACCGATCTGGGACTGGTAGTAACGGATTTTCTGAAGTTGTATTTCGACGATATTATGGATTATAATTTCACTGCCCGTATAGAAGAAGAATTTGATGAGGTAGCCCAGGGTAAAATGAAGTGGAGTAAAATGATCGATGATTTTTATACCCCCTTTAAAAAGGATGTTGATAAAACGATTGAAACGGCCGAACGGATAAGTGGGGAAAGAGACCTTGGCATCGATCCCCAGAGCGGTAAAAAGGTGATAACCAGGATGGGTCGTTATGGCCCGATGGTACAGATCGGGGATACCAGCAATGAAGAAGAAAAGCCACGTTTTGCCAAATTAAAAAACACCCAAAGCATCGAAACGATCAATTTTGATGAGGCAATGGAACTATTCCGTCTTCCCCGAAAGCTGGGAGAGTTTGAAGGAACGGATGTATTGGTAAATATTGGTCGTTTTGGGCCATATATTGCCCATGATAAAAAATTCTATTCCCTTGGAAAAGAATTTGACCCTTATAGTATAAGCTATGATCAGGTTACACCACTTATCGTAGAAAAAAGGGCGGCAAAGGAAGAACGAACGATTAAAATTTTTGAAAAAGAAAAGATACAGTTATTGCGGGGACCTTATGGCCCTTATATCAAACAAGGGTTGCGTAATTATAAATTGCCTAAAGAGAAACAGGAAAATGCGGCAGATCTTAGCATAGAAGAGGTAAAGGCAATCATTGAAGAAGTAAAGGCAAATCCTCCTAAACGTGTGCCCCGTAAAAAGAAGGCCAATTGAGTAATAAACATAATCCGGGTGGTTGTGGATAATAAGTTTAGTATAGTTTTATAAACTTCCCCGATCTTGATCCCATATCCTTTAGCAGGAGAGCCCCTCCTGGCTCAAAACAAGGGAAGAAAACAACCACATGACAGAGAATAAAGAAATAAAGGCCTTGTTCCACCTGATCGATGACCCTGATCAGGAAGTATTTGATTCGGTTAGCAGCCGTATTGTAAGTTATGGCAGAGGAATTATCCCGAATCTGGAAAATCTGTGGGAAAACACCATCAGCGGGGAAATCCAGGAGCGGATAGAATTGCTTATTCACAAATTGCATTATCACGATCTTACGGAAGATTTTCTCCATTGGAAAGAAAGCAGCACCCAGGACCTTCTCACAGCCTCCCTGTTGGTGGCAAAATTTCAATACCCCGACCTGATCACTACGCCGGTATTACAGGAGGTCGAAAAATTGCGCCGCAATATATGGCTGGAACTCAACAGTTATCTGACTCCGTTGGAACAGGTTAATGTCCTGACCAGTATTCTCTATAATTATTATGGATTAAAGGGTACCGAAGTAGCTTATCTGCATCCCGAAGAATTCCTGATCAACAAACTGGTCGAAACAAAAAGGGGAAATGCCATCGCCAATGGAATATTATATCTCTTGTTAAGTGAATTGCTGGATATTCCGGTAAAAGCCATTAATATTCCCCGTCAGTTCGTGCTGGCCTATATCAAGCCTGGTTATGAAGAAGGCTCTGATGTGATCAGCCCCCAGGAACGCGTCGAGTTCTTTATCGACCCGATGAGTGGTCAGGTCTTTTCCCACAAGGACGTAGAAAGTTATTTCAAACGGATTTCCGTTCCACCGGTAGCCTCTTATTTCAAACCCCTATCTCATAACCGCATTATTCAAATTGCCCTGGAAGAGTTTGGAAAGTGTTTTGAGGAAGAGAGATATGCCTATAAGAAAAAAGAATTGATGGAGCTTTCCAGGCTTTTAAATGAATAGAATAAGCGGAATAGTGGTGATCGGATCAGTAAATCGGATTTTTATAAAAAAAGGCCTTTCTGAAAAGGCCTTTTTTTATTATATCTACAATACCATTTTTGAAGGAGAGGATAGCCGGTCCTTACAAACTAACCTTCCAGCCAGGCCTGTATTCCCGTTTAACGAAACGATTCGCTTCCTCAAAATTTGTGATCTTCATGGCGGCTGCATCCCAAAGCAATTTTTTCCTGCCAGGGAATTCTCCTTTGCTATCCTTAATATTCCAGCTTCTCAAGGCCAGGTTACCCATAAGAATAGTCTCTGTCAATGGTCCGGCATATTCAAAAGGTGAACTGACCTGGTTCCTGCCATATCCGGCTATACAGGCATTTACCCATTGAACATAGTGCCCTTCCGGCACTCTGGCAATTGTTTGGGGAACATTTACTTCTTTGGTGCGGGAAGTCGGCAACAAAGTCGCATCACTGCCATAAGTACCACACATGATTTTTCCTTTTGTTCCTGTTATTATGACGCCGCCCCCATCATCTCCACCCATTTGCTCATTCGGACCTAATTCGTCCGGACGCTCCGGCTGAATGCCGCCATCCATCCAATATAAACTTACATTAGGTTTACCTTCTTTACCCGGAAACTTCATTTTCACGGAAGAAGCTACCGGGCAACTTTCAGGGTAATAAGCAGCGTCCCACATCTTTTCATATACATTCGCAACGCTGCATTCTACTTCAGAAGGATACCCAAGTCCTACTGTCTTAAAAGCAGGGTCGATCAGATGGCATCCCATGTCCCCCATCGCACCGGTTCCAAAGGCCCAGAACCCTCTCCAGTTAAAAGGAAGATATTCTTTGTGATACTCTTCCATGGACGCTGGTCCAAGCCAGAGATCCCAATTCAATTCCTTTGGCATGGCGTCCGTGCTTTTGGGTTTTCCGAACCCCTGCGGCCATACAGGGCGATTGGTCCAGACATGAATAGCTGTAGCATCTCCGATCAAACCGGCATTATACCATTCCTGCATCTGGCGTACCCCATCGCTGGAAGCCCCCTGGTTGCCCATTTGGGTAACCACTTTGTATCTTTTTGCAGCCTCCGTTAAAGTTCGGGCTTCATAAATATCATGCGTCAGCGGTTTTTGCACATACACATGTTTGCCTAACTGCATAGCAGCAATGGCAGCAACCGCATGGGTATTATCCGGAGTGGATACGGATACTGCATCTATATGTTTATGCTCTTTATCCAGCATTTCCCTGAAATCCTTGTAATATTTTGCCTTGGGAAATCTTTTAACGGAATCTACGGCCTGGCGGTCATCAACATCGACGAGGCAGGCAATATCCGCCTTTCCGCTTCCATAAAAATTCTTCAGATCGTCCTGCCCTTTCCCACCTGCGCCAATTCCGGCAATGATCAGACGGTCACTGGGCGCAATAAATCCCTTTCCCAAAACATGCCGGGGAACAATAAAAAAACCGGTGGCTGCAAGGGAAGCATCCCGCAAAAACTTTCTGCGGGATCTCTGGTTAGTGTGTTTCTCGTTCATAAATTTTGCAATACTAATCGGTTAAAAAGGAACTTTCTGTTTTCATCCATGTAAAAATTGGTCATTGGTTATACCAATGAGGCATCCAGGGTGATCTCTGCTTTCAATAATTTACTGACGGGACAGTTAGCTTTGGCATTCGCAGCATATTCCTGGAATTTTTCAGGACTTACACCGGGTATTTTTGCTTTCAATACTATATCCGAACGGGTGATCCCTACGCCAGGCTCCAAAGTGATCGTAGCGGTGGCATCCAGAGAATCTGCAGTCAGACCCGCCCCCTGCAATTCAAAACTTAAGGCCATGGCAAAACAACCGGCGTGGGCCGCCGCGATAAGTTCCTCCGGGTTTGTTCCCACCCCTTCTTCAAATCTTGATTTATAGGAATACTGGGTATGATTAAGGGATGTACTTTGAGTGGTTAAATTACCACTACCCTCTTTTCCGGAACCGTTCCAAACGGCTGTTGCTGTACGTTTCATAAAAAATTATACTTTTAGTTAAAATAAATAATTACACCGATGTCTTCAACTATAAAAACCATGGCTTCTGCCATAAAATGGGACGATTTTGAAAAAATAGATATCCGCGTCGGTACGATCATGGAAGTTAATGATTTTCCCAAAGCAAAAAACCCTGCATATCAGTTAAATATAGATTTTGGCGAACTCGGGATCAAAAAATCCTCGGCACAGATCACCGATTTATATGACAGTCAACAGCTGATTGGCAGACAGATACTGGCGGTGGTAAATTTTCCACCCAGGCAAATTGCCAATTTTTTCAGCGAATGCCTGGTTCTTGGTATATATACTGACAAAAATGAAGTAGTTTTAATAGGACCGGAACGGAAAGTGGAAAATGGCTGGAAGATCGGATAAGGCGGCTGATTCATACCAGATCATAAAACCCTGAACAATGTCAACTTTGCTGGAGATCACCTCTACCTATTATCAATCCCCGCTGGGTTTGCTCCGGATCGGAGGTACGGACACCTATATCAGTGAAATCAGTTTTATCGATAACCTGGACGGGAAATCTGTTACTCCTTTATCCGGCCCCTTACCTCCTGTGATCATCCAATGCATTGAACAGCTGATCCAGTATTTCCAAGGTCAACGCAGATTCTTTGATTTTCCGGTTTTCCAGGAAGGAACCGATTTTCAGCAAAAAGTATGGAATGAACTTAGTTCTATTCCTTTTGGGAAAACGATTAGTTACCTGGACCAGTCACGGCGTTTGGGTGACATAAAAGCCATCCGTGCCGTTGCAGCCGCAAATGGCAGAAACAATATAGCTATCGTCATCCCCTGTCACCGGGTGATTGGATCCAAGCGGGATCTCGTTGGGTATGCGGGCGGCCTCTGGCGCAAAAAATGGCTTCTTGATCATGAAACAAAGATCTTATACGGGGTGCAGACGCTTTTTTGACCAGGCATCTATTTTTTCCAGTAAACAGGCTTATCCCTTCATCCTGTTTTAATAGACCAGTTGATTCGCGTAACGCCTTAATTGGATCTCCGCCGATTTTGCGGCAAAACTCACATTGATCAATAAAAAACCGGCATTTTCAAAACTTTGCTGGGCATTTTTTACATCCACGATCGTGGCTTGTTTTAATTGAAACCGTAACAGGACCAGGTCCAGTAATTTCTGCGACAGATCGAAATTTTGTTTGGAGGTTTCGAGTTGTTGCAGA
This sequence comes from Flavitalea flava, assembly GCF_054461575.1. Lineage (NCBI taxonomy): Bacteria > Pseudomonadati > Bacteroidota > Chitinophagia > Chitinophagales > Chitinophagaceae > Flavitalea > Flavitalea flava. Next base: position 10,211 of record NZ_JBTLQH010000037.1, on the reverse strand, counting down.
TTATTGGTATACGCCTGCCAGTTTTTAACGGCATTGGAGGTATAATTCAGCTGAATGGTGTCTTTTAGCAATTGCGCATTTTTTATAGTAATACCGGCAATTTCCTGTTGTTTCTTATAAATATTCCCATTAAAAATAGGCACGCTAAGACCAACTCCTCCATAGGGACCATAATTTAAATTGAATAAAGTAGATCCCTGAGGACTTTGGTTCCGGTTATAACTATAACCGGCATTCAGACTTAAGGAGGGATAACGCTGGGCAGCTACTTCCTTTTGGATATACTGGTTGATGGTGATCTGCTGATCTGCGGCTATCAGATCCGGATTTGCCGTTTGCAAGGCGCTTAATATGGAGGCCAGCTGAAGGCTTTTGTCAACCAGGATGGTATCGTTTACGACAATGGTCGAATCCGGGTTCAGCGTCAGCAAGGTTAACAGGTCCGTTTTTCCCTGGTCGATCACTAATTGTTGAGCCTGTAAGTTTTGAATCTGAGTATTCAGATCTACCTGAGATTGAAAAAGGTCTGCATTATTGGCAACTCCAACACTTTGCTGAGTTTGGACTATAGACAGCCTTTGCCTGGAAACATCGATGGATCTTTCCAGTGTTTTGGCATAACTCTGTTGCCGTACAATATCATAATATTTCAGAATGACATTATTGGTGATGACCAAAGCCCTGGAACTTAATTGCAGCCGGGATTGGGATTCAATAATTTCAAGCCGCTTTTTTGCACTGGCCACCCGCATCCCGTTAAAAACTAAAAAGGATCCGTTCAGGTTTCCCGTTAAACTATTGGATTGGGCATTGGTGCTATGTTTGTTATTGGCAGGATTCGAGGATTCCAGGCTAAGACTGGTAAGTTGTTCCTGGTCTGAAGCAGTAGCCGCGACGACCGGCAGGCCGCCCGCAATCCCATAACTGTTGTTGATCCCTGCAATGGAAACATAATTCTGTGCAAGCCGTATACCCAGGCTGTTTTTCAAGGCTATTTGCACTGCATCCGGAAGCGTAAGGTTTTGCGCCTGCAAAAAACAAGATGGGAATAGCAGGTATATAACAGCCAGCCTGTATCCTTTGAGTAGTGGTCCGGATCGTTGCAACACCTTTTTTTTCATGCCCGTCATATTAATTAAATCAGTTTTATCAGGTCAATTGTTCAGGTATTTCTTTATTCGTTCACTTCCGTTATATGCGCCTTATGTTTACTGGAAACAAACGTATAGATAGCGGGTATAACGAAGAGGGTGAGGATCAACGAAAACATGATCCCGCCTACGACTACGATCCCCAATGGGATCCTGCTGGTAGCCGCAGCACCGAGGCTAAGGGCTATCGGCAAAGCTCCCAGGGATGTCGCCAAGCTCGTCATTAATATGGGGCGCAATCGCTGGGAGGCGGCTTCTATCACTGCCTCAACCCTTGGCATGCCTTGCTCCCTTTTCTGGTTGGTAAATTCGACAATAAGGATACCGTTCTTGGTTACCAGGCCAATCAGCATGATCATCCCGATCTCTGAGAATATATTCAGGGTTTGATGGAAAACCCACAGACTGAGCAAGGCTCCGGCCAGTGCCAGGGGAACGGTGAGCATGATGGTAAACGGATCGATAAAACTTTCGAATTGAGCAGACAGCACCAGGTAAATGAGTACCAGCGCCAGTACAAAGGCAAATACGATATTGGAAGAGCTTTCCGCGTAATCCCGGGAAGACCCGGACAAAGCCGTCTGATAGCTGGGATCCAGCAATTTATCGGCAATGGCCTGCATGGCTTTGATCCCGTCGCCAATGGTTTTGCCTTCAGCCAGGGATGCGGAAATCGTGGCAGCTTTATACCGGTTAAAATGATAAAGTGTGGAAGGATTACTGTTGGATTCGACATGAATGACGGCATCCAATGGAATATTGTCCCCGTTCTTATTACGTACGTAGACTTTACTGATATCGGTGGGTTCATTACGGTCTCCTCTTTCCAACTGGGCAATTACATAATACTGGTAGCCGTTCATGATAAAATAAGCCAGTCTGCCTCCGCTGAAGGCCGCCTGCATGGCAGAGATCACATCATTAGTCGACAATCCCAGGTCCTTAACCTTCATACGATCCACACTGACCTGCAATTCAGGTTTATTAAACTTAAGGTTGACATCCACATTGGAAAATGTCTTGTCTTTTCTGGCTGCATCCAAAAAGGCAGGCATGATCTGTTTCATTTTATTCAGATCCTGGTTCTGGAGGACGAATTGCACCGGAAGACTGGTCTTGGATCCTGAGCCGACGGCTATCGTCTGTTCCTGGATGGCAAATATCCTGGCATCATTAAAGCGGGTAAGTTTCCGCTGCAGATCATTGGAAATTTCATTCTGGCTTCTGTGCCGTTCACCTGGATCGACCAAGCCGATACGGGGTTGAGAGGTATTCACCGAGCTTCCCGCAGGCGTTCTGGCAAAAACGAAGTCTCTTTCCGGAACAGAATCATACAGATAACTCGAGATCTGGTCTGTGACACTTTGTGTATAATTGAAGCTGGCGCCTTCCGGAAGCGTCACCGTGAAACGGATACTGTTCCTGTCTTCCAAAGGAGCGATTTCACTTTGCATATTCCGAAGGATGAGTAAGATCATACCAAAACAAAGGGCAATGATAACCCAGGCTGCCCACCGTATCCGCATAAATCCTTTCAACAGCCGCAGATAACCATTCTCCATACCCGCAAAGAAGGGCTCGGTCTTATCATAGAACCAGCCATGACCACTTTTTTTGCTGGTAAGATAAACATTCAGGACAGGCGTGATCGTCAATGATACAAAGGAAGATATCAATACTGCTGCGGCCAGCACTACGCCAAACTCTCTGAAAAGCCTTCCCACAAAACCCTGCAGGAAAACGACCGGCATAAAAACCACGGCAAGGGTTAGTGATGTGGAAATAACTGCAAAAAAGATCTCTTTACTTCCTTCCAGTGCCGCTTTATGAATGGGAAAGCCTTGCTCGAGTTTACGGAAGATGTTTTCCGTTACCACGATCCCGTCATCCACCACCAATCCGGTAGCGAGTACTATCCCTAATAACGTAAGGATATTAATGGTAAAGCCGGCTACATACATAATAAAAAAAGTAGCGATCAGCGATATCGGGATATCTATCAGCGGCCTTAATGCAATCAGCCAGTTCCGGAAAAAGAAAAATATGACCAATACCACCAGGGCAAAAGCGATAGCCAGGGTTTCTTTAACCTCTGCCAGCGATTGCCGGATATTCTTCGTATTGTCTATCAGCACATTAAACTCAAGATCTGATTTATTCGATTTTTTTATTTCTTCCAGACGTTTGTTAAACTCATCGGCTATGGCAATATTGTTGGCCCCGGGCTGAGGTATAATAGCCAAACCAACGGCATTTACGCCATTGTATTTCCAGCTTTGCTCCTCAATCTGTGGTCCCAATTCCACCCTGGCCACATCACTCAACCGTACAATACCCGAGCTGTCCTGCTTTAGGATCAGATCCCTGAAATCCTTTTCAGTGGTAAGACGGCCCAGCGTCTTTATGGTCATTTCCGTATTGTTGCCATAGATCTTTCCGGGGGGTAATTCGACGTTCTCATTATTAAGGCTGGTATTTATATCATTATAAGCGATCCCGTAAGCATTCATCTTATTCTGGTCCAACCAGATCCGCATGGCATAACTCTTATCGCCAAATACATTCACGGAACTTACCTGATCGATGGTCTGTAATTGCTGTTGCAGCACATTATCTGCATAATCACTCAGTTCCATCAGGCTTTTGGTACGGCTTTGTACGGCAAGAATCAGGATGAAGTCACTATTGGCATCCGCTTTACTGACAACGGGCGGGGCGTCAATATCCAGGGGAAGACTCCTGGTAGCCTGACCGACTTTGTCACGCACGTCGCTGGCGGCTGCCTCCAGATCGACTCCCAGGTTGAACTCAACCGTTATATTGCTGTTTCCCAGGGAACTGGTCGATGAGATCGTACGAATACCGGGAATACCATTGATCTGTTTTTCCAGTGGCTCCGTAATCTGACTTTCGATCAGATCCGGGTTGGCTCCGGTATAAGAAGTGGTTACGGTTATGATAGGGGGATCGATCGCCGGATAATCGCGGACAGCCAGAAAATTGTAGCCCACCACCCCAAATAAGATGATCATCAGGTTCATCACTGTTGCCAGAACCGGCCTCTTCAATGATAATTCAGAAATATTCATGGTTAATTAAAATGGGGACGGTTAATTTAATTTATCCAGGGATTTTACACTCCTTACAGTTAATGTAGATTTAGGTCTGGCAAATAATACGCCGGTTACCACAACTGTATCTCCTATCTGAACACCCTTGGTGATCTCTACATTATTTGCCTCCCTGATACCCGTCTGAACATTTACAAAAACCGCTTTCCCCCCTTTTACGAGGATCAATTGATTATTCTTGTCATCAGGGATGATCGAATTCGTTGGCACCATAATGGCCTGTTTGTCAACGCCGGCATCAACCAATACTTTGACAAAGGCTCCGGGATGGCCTTTGCCTTCCTGCAAAACAGCCCTTACTTTCAGATTACGGCTGGATTGATTTATCTGCGGTTCGGTAGCGATAATCACCCCCTTTCGGTGGGTCCTGGAGGAAGCGTCGATAAGGATATCGACTGTGGAACCTTTTTTAATGATAGCGCTGTATTGTTCAGGTATAGTAAAATCTACCTTTATTTTGTCAAGTTGTTGGATGGTAGCGATTATATTGGCAGAGGTTACATATGCACCGGGACTGACCTGACGCAGACCCACTGTGCCGCTAAAAGGCGCACGGATAACCGTTTTATCGATCTGAGCCTTTGTATATTCCATATCTGCCTTTGTTCCATTGACATTGTTCAGAGCCAGGTCATAATCTGCCTGATTTATCCCGTTAACTTCCAGCAGTTTATGGTTCCTTTCTTCCGTTTTTTGGTAAAGATCCAGCAGCACCTTTGATTTTTGGAGGGTTGCCTGCAGATCAGCATCATTGATCCGGGCAATTACAGTACCTTTTTCGACATGGGCGCCTTCCGGCACATTCAGATAGGTAATACGTCCGCTGATCTCCGGCCGAAGTTCGACATATTCATTCGCGACAACACTTCCGTTTGCTTCTACCGTATTATCGAGGCTCTTGGAGCTGGCAATAATGACGTCAACTATAGTGGGCTGATTGGGACGGGTTTTCTGCTTATCTTCTTCAGCCTTTCCTTTACAGCCCGATAACAGGAAACTGAAAAAAAGAAAGAAAATAAAAGTATGGGTCAGAATGCTGATATATCTTGTTATTGCTGTTAACCAGACCATCTAGGTAATTTTAGTAGAAATAATTTGTTAATATCAAATATAATGAGTTTAAATTTTGTATAAATCAGCTGTTTTCGGGTTTTGTATGGATGGTAAATGGAAATCGGGCAGAATCCGCTATTTAACCAAAGATCAGAGATCGGAGGGGATCCTTACGGCCATTCCACCGTTCTGTTAACAATTGATTAAAAAAAGAATTAATAGAGGATTAAAAAATCATTGTTTTGGCCTTCACAGGCGCGTAATGGTGCTTTTTTTAAAAAAAGCAATTGGATATTACATTTTTTATACTTTATCCCACGATTTTTATGATCGGTTAATTCTTTTTACCATTTGGGGAACTCCTTACCTTTCCGTATGGATTTATGGAGACTTAAAGTAACCGGGATCTCTCCGGAGGCAAAAGATACCATCACAATTTTTCTGGAAAGAGCTGACGGGATCATCCTTGCCTACCAGGCTGGTCAGTTTTTGACTTTTCTATTCTGCATTCATGGCAGGGAGTTAAGGCGGTCCTATTCTTTTTCCTCTTCTCCGGGTATTGATAACAGGGCATCTATAACAGTAAAAAGAGTAATTAACGGGGAAGTTTCGAGGTATCTGTTTGATCATCTTAAGATTGGAGATGAATTAACGTCCCTACCCTCTTCCGGGAGATTTGTATTGCCCCTGGAAAAGGAGGATGGATGGCTATTTTTTATAGCTGCTGGCAGCGGCGTTGTCCCTGTTTTCTCCCTGGTTAAAAAAGCCGTTAAGGAAAAACTGAAAAGCCGGGTGATTCTTTTCTCACAACATCATGATGAACAAAGTATCCTTTTTAAAAGGCAATTGGAGTATTTGGAAAAAGATGGAGGAAGAAGATTCAGCTGGGTAAACAGATTATCCAACAGAGAAGGAAGGTTTACTAATTGGTCGCTGGAGGAAAGTCTTAGAGGATTCTTTCTCCTTTTATCACAGGCGGAACAACAGGACTCTTTATTTTACCTGTGTGGACCTCCTGCATTTATGCGTATGGCGCAATTTACCCTGCGGGTAATGGGAATTGCCATTGATCGTATCAAAAAGGAGAATTTTACGGTTGAGTTTGTCCCCCTTCCGCCACCGCTGACCGATCCGGCGCCGAAAAAAATAATCATCCTTTCCGGAAATAAACGATATGAATATGAAGCTGCCTGGCCGGCAACCATTTTACAGGCGGGACTGAAGGAGCATATCCCGCTCCCCTATAGCTGCCGTGCAGGACGTTGTTCGGCCTGTGTAGCCCGATGCCTTTCCGGAAAAGTGAAAATGAGTATAAATGAAGTGCTGACTGAAAAAGACCTCCGGCAAGGATTGGTCCTGACTTGCGTAGGTTATGCGCAGACGGATGTGAAGCTTGACTTCAATAGTTAAAAAGGCCCCTTCAAACTCAGGCCAGTTTTTTGCAAAAAACTAATATACTAAAACAAGTTGGAAAACGAATGGGCCCTGGTAAGATCTGTTCAGATCAGTTCTTCGGAAGTGAATGCCAAAGGCAGCAGAAAGACGGATTTTGAAATGATGTAGACTTTACCTTCCAGTCCACCAAGGATAAGGCGTACAGGTTTGCCTGTTCTTTGCTCAAACTCCTGAAGGGATTGCCTGCAGATTCCACAGGGGGAGATGGGGCGATCGCTGGGGCCGTTCTCATTTTTATAACTGACGGCCATGCTTTCTATCGCTACACCGGGGTATAAGGAAGAGGCAGTTGATAACAACACCCTTTCCGCGCAGATGCCCGCAGGGTAAGATGCATTTTCCTGATTGGTTCCTGAGAGGGTATGGCCGTTTGTCAATCTTGCCACTACCCCTACTTTGAAACGGGAATAAGGAGCATAAGCATTGTTTGTTATGGCTTTTGCCTGGTTTAGCAATTGTGCATCCTGTTCACTTAATTCGTCTTCTGAGGGATATTCCTCATAAACAAATGCGTATTCTTTTTTTTGCATTCAAATGCATTTTCGTTGACAATGTCAAATCTGAAGGCTATTTAATCTTTTTAAACAGACGGCTCCATCTAACTCCTTTGTCCCAACTCATCCAGATCAGCCACGCTTCTCCTACTACATGATCTTCCGGAACAAATCCCCAATATCTTGAATCCTGTGATCCGTGGCGGTTGTCACCCATCATCCAGTAATAATTCATTTTAAAAGTATAGGTGGTGGCCTCCTGATCATTGAGGAAGAATTTACCATCCTTCCTTTCCAGCTTATTGCCTTCATAAACCCGAATCGCTCTTTCATAAACAGAATAATTTTCAGGAGTCAGGGTAAGGCTGGCTCCTTTTTTGGGCAGCCAGATCGGGCCAAAATTATCCCGGCTCCATTTATGCAGATGATCATAAGGATATACTACATCAAGGGTATTGTCAATATCAGGTACAATACTTTTAGCCAATCCGCTTTTTTCCATTTTTTCCTTTGCTTTCCATGTCAGCAGCATGGTAAATTGATTCGGAGATCCCGAATAAGGCCTTACTTCTTCCGGATTGTTCATATCCAGATTATAATCTTCTTTCATTACGGTTTCGTCCAACGGTTGCCCTTTGGTTTCCACGGTGTAATAGGTCTGTGATTCCGGAGGGAAGACTTGTGCTTTGCCGTCGATATACAGGACCTGATCTTTTATTTGCAAGGTGTCTCCGGCAATGGCCACGCATCGTTTAATATAATTTTCCTGTTTGTCAACCGGACGCAGGACGAGGGGATACTGGTCCGGGTTGTCCAGGATGACCTGTCTGCCCGAATCAAAATTACCACGCCCTGTCTCGAAACGGGCCACATCATAATAGGGTTTTTGAGATTGGTAGTCCGGCAGGTTTATAACCGTATCGCCGGCTGGAAAATTAAACACCACGACATCAGTACGCCTCACTGGGCTGGGAAACCACCGTGTATAAGGAATTTTGATCCATTCCAGATAGGATTTGCCATTCGTGATCGGCATGGTATTGTGCACAAAGGGAATGGATAAGGGGGTATTGGGTATGCGCGGACCATAGCTGAATTTACTGACAAAAAGGAAATCATTGATTAAAAGCGTCTTTTCCATTGACCCGGTCGGGATCGTATAGGCTTCAAAAACGAAGGTACGGATCAGCGTAGCTGCAACAATGGCAAAGACTCCGGCATCGATCCATTCCCTGGCCGTACTTTTTTTATGTTTCCGGACAGGTTCAGGCCCTGAAAATTTTTCTTTTGGGTTAAATCCGATATAGGGAAAATAAAATACAGGTAAAAGGGATGCCAGTGCATGCTGCCAAAGCCGGAATTTTCCAAAGGTTTTTACAAATTCCACAAATATACCCATGGAGATGAACCAGCCTACCACCGGGATCAATTGCCAGAAAACCCAATGACGGGGTCGCTCTGCCAGTTCCAGCATAATCCAGGTGTTGTAAAAAGGTATAAAAGCCTTCCAGCCAGGAGCACCGGCTTTTAGAAATAACTTATATAAACCAACCGAAGGTAATAATAGGATCAGTAATTGAATGAGTACTAAAACGAGAAACTGGGACGTCGTCATTCCTGTATTTTTTAGATTCCGGCAAAAATACCATAATAATCCTCCCGCCAAAGCAATGACCCATAAAGTTTTGAGAAAACCCCCAAGCTGTAGGGATGAACGGTACCGGCCGCCGGAAACGATAAGAAGGCCTGAAAATGGATAATTAAAGATAGTAATTACCTGCTTAGGGGCTGGATCAGGGATATTTAGCCGGTAAGAAGGGTAAATATTATAAAAAAAATGCTAGTTTCGGTTCGAATGAACTTTTTTACTTATCAAATGAATAGCTTTTAAGGTCAGATGAATTCATTTACCATCCGCGATATTGAAAACCTTTGCGGGATCAAAGCACATACTTTACGCATTTGGGAGATACGTTATAAGCTGGGGGTTCCCAAACGTAATGAGGGTAATCGCCGCCTTTATGACAATGATGATCTTAAACACCTGCTGCGTATATCTTTTCTATATCATAACGGACATAAGATATCCAGCATTGCCAGGTTAAATGAAAAGGAGATCTGCCAACTGGCCCTCACTCAATACTCAACGGGAAAATCATCGGATATTTTTATTAACCATCTGACTGAGGCCTCCCTGGATCTGGAACAAGATCGTTTCGACAGAGTATTGCACAATATCATCCTTCATATGGGATTTGAAAAGGCAATAACGCAGGTAGCTTTTCCCTTTCTCCAAAAGATCGGGCTTTTATGGCTGACCGGTAATGTAGCCCCCGCGCAGGAACATTTTGCCAGCTCCTTGATTTTAAAGAAAATATTTGTGGCGATTAATGGATTGGATACTCCCATGCCCAGCTTTGGGAAAACGGTCCTGATCTTCGCCCCGGAAGGAGAATTCCACGAGATCCCGTTATTATATATGCGCTATTTAATGAAAAAACACGGGGTATCCTCCGTTTATTTTGGAAAAAATACGCCCCTTGATCAATTGAAGCATTACTGCGACCGAAAACCAGTCACGCACTTGTATTTCCACCTGATTACCAATCTGTTCCGATGTCAACCCGAAATATACGTGGATAAGTTGGTCAGTCTCTTCCCCGATAAGCAGATTGTAATGTCAGGTAAACAGGCCGATTCCATCCAGGAGATCTTCTATCCGAATGTCCGGATATTACGAAACGAAGAAGCCATGCTGGCCTTTGCAAAGGAAAGAGATACCGTTTTTGGCCAGACCCCTTAGGATAGCATCCCTTTAAGCTAAGACCACTTAGGATTTTATTCTTACACCCTAGTGTCTAGTCAATATAATATTGTCGGATAAAGTTTTTTTAGTTTTATCCGGGCCTCCTTGGTGGTAAACTGCC
>NZ_JBTLQH010000036.1:0-64449 GCF_054461575.1 Flavitalea flava | reverse complement strand
ACCTGACCCGGTTAATTGTAAAATTCTGAATTTACAAAAAGTATGATAAACAAAAATCTAATTTATGATATAGGAGCAAACAATGGGAATGATACCGCCTTTTATCTTAAGAAAGGTTTTAACGTGATATCCGTTGAAGCCAATCCGGCACTTTCTAAAAACCTGAAGAGCAGGTTTAGCCATGAAATGGAGGACGGTCGCCTAATTGTTTTAAACGTGGCTATTTCGGAACATGATAATTCCGGGGTAGTTTTTTATATCAGCAGGGATCATGAGAAAAGTTCCTTAATAAAAGAAATGTCAGAAAGGGATGGACCGGTTGTAGATTCCATTATAGTGACCGGAAGGACCCTAGGCTCCCTATTTGACGAATTCGGGGCTCCTTACTATTGCAAAATCGATATTGAGGGCTATGACGATAAGGCTATAAGGCAATTAACCGGCTATCCAAACTGCCCTACTTTTATTTCCTGTGAAGGTTTCGGGAAAAGTATTGAAGAGGTTAACCGGAATGAAAACTTATTGTTTTCCTCGTTGAATTCATTGAAGTCGGCCGGTTATTCGAGTTTCAAACTGGTTGATCAGGAAAGTTTAAATGTGTTGACCAATAAAAATCATTATGGATTTTTACATAAATATTATACCCGATTGGTAACTAAGCTTGAAAGATTGACCGGCAGGTATTCTCCAAAATATAACAATAAGCTTTATGAAATAAAAAGAGGAATGATGGAAGGGATGGAGGTATCCGGATATTTTGGCGAAGACCTTCCGGAAAAATGGGAAGACTATGAATCCACAAAAAGATATATAACCTATCATTTTCGGGATTACTTTTTTCATACGCAGGATAAGCAGCTGACATTTGGAATTGATATTCATGCAACATATTAAAAGTTCCTCGCTCGTTCCTGGCCGGAAAATACGGTAAATAGATAGTCGGTCTGATCCTGGTTCTGTAGAGTGGAAATGTTAAGCGTTAAAATAATTAATGATTACAGTTTGGCGGCCAACTGGAATAACCCTCTTTTTATTCGGGTGCGGACCATTGTTTTCCATTTAAGCCTGACCAAACTTTTGGCGTTAAGATAATAATCAACATTTTTCATAAAATCGGAAAGCATTGCGCCATTTCGCTCAAGGCTTTCCTTAAATTCCATAAAATATGGAAGTAATAATGCATCATGCCCCTTCAGTATTTGCTGCATAAGCATATTATTGAAATGGATAAATATAATTGGATATTCCCTGTTGATCAATACGACTCCGTTAATAAGCACCCTTTTACATTCCTCCTCATTCCAGGCGCTTATATTACATCCCCTGTTACGAATGACCTTAATATCTTCAAACCTGACCGGAAGAACATCCAGGTAACGCTGATCGTCATATATACCTTCCATAATCCTGGCTTCCATTTTAAAATGGCAGGCCTCTGCCCACCATTGAAGCGCCGGAATTCCCTTTTTATTAGCGCCAATAAACCCCGCATTAAAAATTCCATCCGTAAAAAGGGAGAAAAAACTCATTTCATTTATTAATGGATCGGAGTTTCTCCAATGAGGGGTCAATAAGATATTTGAAGTATCCAGGTCATCAAACAAAAAAGTGTAGTCATTATAAAAAAAGATATCACAATCCGTGTAAAGAACTTTTTCGAAACCATTATTCAATAGATAAGCTATAAATACGGGTTTTAGCGCCCAACGGAACTTATCCATATTGAGGTGTGCATATTTTTTATAAATCTCCTGTGCCAGCTTTTGATTAAAAATATCTTCAGGGAAAAATATCGCTATGTTGGGATAGTTTATTAACGGGCAATCCTTTTTATTGCTGTCAGTGACCATTATCTGCAAGGCTATGCCCGAGTCATATTTTTCCAAAGAAGAATAGAGGGCCTTTGCGTAGGGCAAATAATTCGAAGTTATAATCGTACAAAATGTTTTCATCTTCGGTAAAAATAGCGTAGAAAATTACTATGCCTTATAATTCTTATAATTCTTTAAACTGAATTTTCCACTTTTTTATGTTTTCCCCCGGCATTAAAAGTGGCGGAGGTGAATATTTTCCCTGGATCCAATCGTTAATGCGATGGAGGTTTTTTCTATTGATAACGTTTAGTTGAATATCTTTTGCCAATTCCTCAGCTCTGTTGTCAATACTGATGATAAGCGCTGGGTTTTTTTCTTTCAATGCTGCTATTCCGGCATGTAATCTTGTGCCAATATAATTAAACCGGTTACTCTTTATAAATGAATCGAATTCATCAAACCGATGGTTCAATAAACTGAATTTGGTTTTATTTTTTTTAAAAGTGTCAAGACTTTCGATATAATCAAGGTCGGTTTTTCCCTGGGGGAAAAAAAAGACTTCCTTGCTTTCTGATTGTATAAGTAAACTCAATAATTGATTATCCATTACGGAATCCTGGTTGTAATCAGTGAGCGTAAATAAAATCTTATCAGTTTTTGTTCCGTACTTATTTTCAAAACTGCTATCCAAATCCCAGGTGGTAGGGCAACTGGTATTTATGGTGTTTGTAATTAAAGCTTTTTTCAGGTGATTTTTGGAATAGCCGTCCCTTAAAGAATGAGCATACCTTTTATGTAAAACTCTTTGATAATAAATAGAAGTTGGGAGATCGGGTGGGGGGGCGTATGAAGACCATCCTGTGCCAATCAATATAACGTTTTTAAAGCCCGGATTGAGGTAGAAAAATTTATTTTTCACAGGTGTGAATCTTGAAAAATGGCGGATATCTGATGTTAACAGATTTGTTCCCCCAACAAAGCTAAGCCTGGCATTTTTAATAAGGGCTAATTCGTTTTTTCCAAAATCAAAATGTGTTGAGATTCTTTTGATTTCATAATGAGGGAACAGGGTTTCTAATATGTCAATTATAGATTTAAAAATTATAACGTCTCCCAGGTTAAATGAAATACTATTGTCATTTTCTCTTAGTGATGGGTCAAGTAAGGCTATGTAATCATTCATTTTCTTAAAACGTAAATATAATTATTCGTAACTGTCTTATCCCTTTTAATAAGGTACATTTCATTTTTTGAAAATAAATCAATCAATTCCATTTCGCTCAAATGATTTCTCCAATGCAGTTTTTCCCTTTCTTTTAGATCAGTAAAGACATCCAATAAGCAATAGGAGATAATACATTCTTTATTTTTGACTGCTATCTCATCTATCAACCATTTATAATCATCAATATATTCCAGGCAGCCGCTTACAAATGCCAAATCACAGGTGAAGTCGGGGAATTCATAGTTGTTGAGATCAAATAGGTGGCTGTCAGTTCCCCGGTTGATATAATCGACTCCAAAATACTTACATCCATCGGGCAAATACTCTTTTAACCACATCTTTCCGCAGCCAATATCCATTATAGATTTTGTATTCGGGGGAATGTATGAAGCCATTTGTTGAATGCGATTTTTCCATTCCTCATCAAAGTATTCTATTTCTTTCCAGGTATTCAAGGTTTTACTATTGTGGTTTTTATCTTTTCCACTCAAAAATTTTTGCAATAACCCCATACTCATAATTTAAACCTTCAAACCCGGTTCCTGTTTTTATTATATCGAAGTTAATTACATTTTTAATATAATCAATTACCTCAATTCCTGGCAATTCGATGGCCAGATCGATCAGATACCTGTTTGGGGTTAAGACGTTTTTTGGGATCTTCGCTTGCAAATTGATCGTTTTAGTAATCTGATCGCCGCTGTAGTATATATTATCTATCGAAATTTTTCTGTTGCTTGTATCATTCAGGCTTATTCCGATAGTGAATGCCCTATTCCAGCTATGGTTTTCGATTTGAATGTGAATATGAATATCTTCCTCAATTTGAAAATATTGTTTTAACGAACCCGCTTCATCGGATGCAAATACTTTTGTAAAAAAAATGGGTTTTAAGGTTGTAGTATTCAAATTGTTGTACACTGAATTGACATAACTTTCAGATATCTTAATATATTCCTGAACAATAGCAGTAGAATGCCCCACTGAGTATAAATGGCCTTTTTGAAGATGGATAGCTTTCTCACAAAGGCTTGTTATCGCTGCCATATTGTGACTCACAAACAATATGGTTCTACCCTGCTCTTTACTAATCTCCTCCATTTTTCCCAGGCATTTTTTTTGAAACTCCAGATCGCCCACTGCAAGGACTTCATCTATTATAAGAATGTCCGGTTTTAGGTGTGCTGCAACTGCAAAACCCAGCCTGAGCCCCATACCGCTGCTATAGTTCTTTAGTGGTGTTTCCAGGAAGGCGGATACGCCGCTAAAATCGACAATTGCATCAAATTGATTATCGATTTCATGTTTTTTTAACCCGAGGATGGATCCATTCATGTATATGTTTTCCCTGCCGGTAAGTTCAGGATGAAATCCCGTGCCCACTTCCAGTAATGAGGCAATTTTACCGCGAATATTGATCTTACCTTCCGAAGGAGGAGTAATACGGCTAAGTATCTTCAGTAATGTGGTCTTTCCGGCCCCGTTGTTCCCAATAATTCCTATCCGTTCACCTGGTTGAATAGTTAGGTTTATATCTTTCAACGCCCAGAAATCAGTCGCCTGATTAAGATTTGCTAAAAATAGATTTTTAAACGAATCAGCCATCAAATCCCGCAACGAAAGATAATTCGCCCTTTTTTGGAGCCGATATTTTTTAGATAACTGATGTATTTCGATGATCGGTTTCATATTATATCAGATCTGCAAAAAAGACTTCTGTTTTTTTGAAATATACCAATCCAACAAATAGAAAAATAAACATGGAAAAAAGGCTGATCCATAATCCTGTAGTATTAATGGATCCCGTTTGCAAAGGGTATTTAAATACCTCGAATGCTCCATTAAATGGATTACAATATAGTAGATATTTTAACCATTTATTGTTCAGGTTACTAATGGGGTATACGATCTGTGAAGCAAAAAAAAGAACCTGCATAAGAAATGGAAGAAGATAACGGACATCACGGTATTTAATATTAAGAGACGCAAATAATAATCCGATGCCTAAAGAGGAGATCAGCGTCATCACGATTCCAGCCGGTAAACAATATATCATACTCCAGTGAACCGGCTGTTTATAGAAAATAAATAATAAGATCAGCATTCCAAAGGCTATGGCAAAGTCTATCAGAGATGTAGCCATAGAAGATATCGGAAGTATCAGACGGGGGAAATATACTTTGCGTATTATATTGGCATTATTGACCATGTTTTCACTGCTATTGGTTATTCCCGTAGAGAATAGTCCCCATAAAATTAAACCGCAAAATGCATATAGTGGATAAGGTATTTTACCTGTATTTATATGTAAAGAACGAGAGAAGATCACATAGAACAATATCATCATCATCAAGGGCTGTAATACGGCCCATAAGATACCCAGGAAAGTTTGTTTATATTTTACTTTAATATCTTTCCAGGTAAAAAAATATATTAATTCTCTGTTTTGCCAAAGTTCTTTAAAATCAAATGAAATTTTTTTGGGTGGAATAATTTCTATTTCAGTATTTTCCATTGATAATCATCCAATTAGTAATAAGTAAATATAAAAAATAAATCTGATTGGCTATTTTTATAATTTTCTTTTTATAGTAACTAACCGACTATTGATTCCAGGTTAAATTTTAAGATAGTGTATGCTCCATTTAACTCTTTCCGTTAGTAATTCCCATTAATTTTTTAAATGATCCTGCAAATTCTTTCTTTGAAAAAAACAAATAGGACTGGTTAATTTTCTTTTTAAACGCTCTCAGATATTCCGGGTCATTAATAAAATCAATGATTTTATTCTTTAACTCTTCCCTGGAGCGATAGGTCAGCATTGCGGCCTTGAATTCGTAGGGTATGACATAATCATGAGGAATCAGGGCAGGGGTACAGTATAATAACAAATCGGCGGTAAGTCCACTGGCGGTTGATTGACCATTAATTTCCGGATTTTTCCGTATACTTGCTTTGTTCATCTGTAATGGGCTCCAGATCAGATCGGCTTCCGATAGCTGCCGCTCGTAATCCGTCTGCGGAATATAGGTTTCATAACAGGTTGTTTTGAACGAGGGTAACTCCATTTTTTTGAGACGGGCAATAATATCCAAACCATAATCCGTGTTACAATTTCCCAGGACCACTAATTCGATGTTTGCGTGGCTGAAGCCTTGTTGTGATAAAAAATAGCGAAAAAAATCCACTACGGAATCATAATCTCTCCGATTAGATTCTACTGATCCCGGAATGACTATTTTAAACCGATTTTTTTCATTTTTTCCAATCTTGTCTTGCCAGGAATAAAACCGGGAAGGGATAAAAACCGTTGTTGAACCCGGATACTTTCTTTGAAAAAGATCTGTCATGGCCGGGAGAAAAAAACTGTAATGTCTGATCCGGTAATGAAGGAGTTTTTTTGCGATAGATTCGGTTATATCCCTGATATTCCGGTATCTGTAGGTGAAATATTCATTGACTTCATGGACGGTAAGGCTGATATGAACATCTTTGATAACAAGAAGTTTGGCCGAAAAGTATAATAGATTGTTGTCCAGGGTGCTTAAATGGAGGTGTGTATAATTGTTTTTTTTTAAAAAGGAAATAGTTTGATGGATAAAACTTCTGTTGGGGCAATCATCCGTTTGTACGAAAAAGCTTGTTTTGGGCCATAATTCAGTGAGGTTGCCTTTACCGTTTATGTTTCGATAAGATAATTCCTTCAGAAAAACAGCGGTCTTATCAAAAAGGTCTTCACAGAGATCAAAGAGCGCCGGCAGGTTTTCATGATGGGATGTTTCGTAGATGACAATCTTCCTCTCTGACATCAGGGGATATTAAAAAATGAGTTTTGACAAGAACTGTTTTTCCGGATGGCGATTATGAAAATGCCTGGAAAACGCTAGTTTCTTAACTTGGCTACAAGATCTGCGTATTCCTGCATGGCCGATTCTTTTGTCTTCCCTTTCAAGGCAACCCATGACTCGTATTTGGCCTTGCCAACAAAATCAAAGGGATTGGAGGGGGCTTCCGTATTCACATCCCCATCCGTAGCCTGTTTGTAAAGAGAGTATAATTGTAACAAGGTGTCATTACTGGGACGCTCGCTCAGACTTTTACTATCAGCAACCGCGAGATCGAATAATTCTTTCAAATCAGTGGTCATTCCTTGAATTTTTGTGAAAATAAGAAATATTATTGAGCTGCAGGTTTCATGCTGCCTGCTGGCAACCTGATCCGGGTTGGCTAATTAAGTCGGTTCATCGGCTTGCTGCTTGCGGCTATTTACTTACTTTTGCAGCCTATCTATAAATGGTATCAGAAGGAATGAAGAATATCAGAAATTTTTGCATTATCGCGCATATTGACCATGGTAAAAGTACCTTGGCAGACAGGTTGTTAGAGATCACCCATACCATTTCCGAAAGGGATATGCAAGCCCAGGTTTTGGACGATATGGACCTGGAGAGGGAAAAAGGGATCACGATCAAGAGTCATGCCATCCAGATAGACTACCCCCATAATGGGCAACAATATGTGCTGAACCTGATCGATACGCCCGGCCACGTCGATTTCAGCTATGAGGTTAGCCGGGCCCTGGCCGCCTGCGAAGGGGCGCTTTTGCTGGTTGACGCCACACAGGGCATCCAGGCTCAGACCATATCCAACCTCTATTTGGCTATTGAGAACAACCTGGAGATCATCCCTGTCATCAATAAGATCGACATGGATGGGGCAATGGTGGAAGAAGTAAAAGACCAGATTATCGAACTGATCGGCTGCAAACCGGAGGATATATTACTTGCCAGCGCCAAGACCGGGTTGGGCGTACAGGAGATCCTGGATGCTATCGTTGCCAGGATCCCTGCCCCTAAAGGAAACCCCGAAGCGCCTTTACAGGCTTTGATCTTCGACAGCGTATTTAATTCCTTCAGGGGGATCATCGTCTATTACCGTATTTTGAACGGTACGATTAAAAAAGGAGATATCGTAAAATTTGTGTCCACGGATCTTCAATATGGGGCGGATGAAGTGGGTGTCCTGAAGCTTGCCCTGACGCCAAAAACGGAAGTAAAGGCAGGAGATGTGGGTTATATTATCACCGGGATTAAAAATGCCAAGGAAGTAAGAGTGGGGGATACGCTAACCCTGGCCAATAACCCTACCCAGGAAATGATCAAGGGTTTCCAGGAGGTAAAACCGATGGTATTTGCAGGTATATTCCCCGTGGAAACGGACGATTTTGAAGAATTAAGGGATTGCATGGACAAATTGCAGTTGAATGACGCCTCCCTTACTTATGAGCTGGAGACTTCTCAGGCCCTGGGTTTTGGTTTCCGTTGCGGTTTCCTCGGCATGCTCCATATGGAGATCATCCAGGAAAGACTGGAAAGGGAGTTCAACCAGACCGTCATCACGACGGTTCCCAACGTAAGTTTTATCGCCCACACACATAAAGGGGAAGTGATCATCGTAAATAACCCTTCTGAGATGCCTGAGCCGACCCGCATCGAGCGGATCGAAGAACCCTATATCCGGGCCCAGATCATCACCAAGCCCGATTATATCGGTAATATCATGACCCTTTGCCTGGGCAAACGAGGCAACCTGATCAATCAGAGTTACCTGACAACTACCAGAGTGGAACTGATCTTCGAAATACCGCTCACGGAGATCGTATTCGACTTCTATGATAAATTGAAAAGCCAGACCCGGGGATATGCTTCCTTTGACTATTCTCCCATCGATAGGCGGGACAGCGATATAGCAAAAATGGATATTCTCCTGAACGGAGATAAAGTGGATGCGCTCAGTGCTCTGATCCATCGTGGTAAGGCACAGGAATTCGGAAGAAAACTCTGCGAGAAGTTAAAAGAACTGCTGCCCCGCCAGCAATTCGCGATTGCCATCCAGGCTGCCATCGGTGCCAAAGTCGTAGCTCGGGAAACGATCAGCGCTTTGCGCAAAGACGTTACCGCCAAATGTTACGGCGGCGATATCAGCCGTAAAAGAAAGCTGTTGGAAAAGCAAAAAGAAGGGAAGAAACGTATGCGCCAGATAGGTAATGTGGAAGTGCCCCAGGAAGCTTTCCTGGCCGTGTTGAAACTGGATGAATAAAGACCAAACCGGTAAATCCATATACGTTTATGCGCACTCCGCTCCAAAAAGGTGAAACAATCCTTTTGACCACCTACAGCAGTTGGACTTCTCTGATCATTCCCGTATTTATAGCCCTTGCGGCTGTCGCAGGTTCTTATTTTATAGGCTTTCTGCCCTGGGGATGGACATTAGCTCTTGCCGGTGTCCTCTATTTTCTGATCAGATATTATTCCTGGAAAGTAAATATCTGGGTAGTAACCAATTTTCGGGTGATCGATGAAACAGGTCTGTTAAGCCATTATGCGAAAGAAAGCCCCCTGGATAAGATCAATAATGTATCCTACGATCAAACCCTGATTGGCCGCTTATTCAATTACGGGCATGTAGAGATCCAAACCGCTGCTGAAGTTGGTGCCACCGATTATTTTAATGTGAACCACCCCAAACGGTTAAAAGACACGATTACCGCAGCTCAGGCAGAATATAAGATGGGAAATAATCCATACGTAATGGGTTTGAAGAATGCCGGACCTGGTATGGCAATGGAACTGGAAAAATTATTCGAATTGAAAGAAAAAGGAGCTATTTCGGAAATAGAATATAATAAGGCTAAACAAACAATACTGAACCGGAATTCCTGATGATATTTTCCTGGGAGATCCATGCGATTAATGCCCTGAGCCTTCCCTTACTGATTTCCGGGTTTTTTAACAGGATCTTTCACCGGTATTTTGGTTTTCCCCTTTTTTTGCAGATTCTTTTCGGATTGATCCATTAGTTTTTGCTCATTTGAATTTCCGGATTCATCCAGGATCTTTTCATCCATAGGAAATTCTCCGTCTTTGAGCTTAAAATTGAATAATTTATCGGCCAATTTGTCCACATGCACCCATTTCCCGTTTTTCCAGGTAAATCCTTCAAAATCTCCGTCCGGGATGTAGCTGTCCTTTTTTTCTGCTTCCCCGCCTTCAGGTATCAGATGATCAAAAACGATCATATCCATGTCCGGATCATAGTTGAAATGCGTTGACGCTTCTTTTTTATATTCCATGCTAAACCGGAATTGAACCGGCCTGCGGGCCGAATCCTCCTGAAAGGAGATAAATGGGCCGCCAAAAGCCGGTTCCCCGGAAGGGGTAAAGGTCAATACTTCCATCCATTTTTTATTGCTGGATTGGCTATAATCATCAAAACCAAGCAAAGTATAATAATTGGCGCCATTATAGGTTTTGAGGATGATCCGGTAATATATGGCCCCGATCCAATTTTTCCGTGTCCTTACGGAATCCAGGGGCTTTCCGGTAAACATGGAGACATCGAATAAGGGAAACAATTTTAAAGACCCGTCGGGCTGATTAACCTGAATTGCGCCTTCCTGCAGATACAAATAATCGTCTTTCTTAAATTGCCAGGTCAGGATCCGGAAACTGCTGTCGGGGGCATAAAGTCTTGAAATAGTTTGCAGCGAGTCAAAAGGGTAATAAAATGAATTTTTATTTTTTAAGGCCCTTACCAGTGATCTTACGAAAAGGCTGTCCGAACGTAAACGAACGGCCGGGGTATCCGAATAAACGATCTGATCGGAAAACCGTTTCAGGGAATCTTCATATTTGCGGAAAACCTTTTTTTCCGAAGTACTCAGGGGTTTGACCTTTTGGGCAGTCTGGGCAAATATACGGGTGGTGACCCCAATCAGGCATAACCCCGCCAGCAGGATAGAACGGTATTTTTTGCCGGGAAAAGACCCTGATTTGCCGGCTAAGGACCTGGATGGGGAATACCTGGTGAGCATACGATCGGAAATAAGTTAAATTGGCTAAGTTACGATTGAGAATACGGGCAATCCAAAGGGGAACGTTAAAACAGGCGCAAAATTTTGCGGATCATGATAAAGCTTTGGCAAAATCCAACAGTGAATCAAAAGCCAGGTCGATAGCGGGATGGGGGAGCGACTGTCCCGGATTAGTCGTTTTAAGGAAAACGGTATGCATTCCGGCATTTTTGCCGAACTCCATATCGCTGATATTATTACCAACCATAACTGAACGGACGAGGTCAATCTTCTCAAAATCCTTCTTCGCCTCAAAGGCCATCCCCGGATTGGGCTTACGGCAGGGGTGATCATTCGAAAGGGAATCGCAGAAATAGATCCGGTCGATCCTTCCGCCTGCTTCATCGATCTCTGCTGTCATTTTTTGATGTATATCCAGGAGATCTTCCCGGGTCATCAACCCTTTTCCCACCCCTTTTTGATTGGTGACTACCAGGATGCGGCCAAACTTTCCGGCCAGTAGTTTTAAGGCTTCTTTCACTCCGGAATAAAAAGCGAATTCTGAATAGTTAAAAATATAACTCTCCTCCTTCTCGTGATTAATGACGCCATCCCTGTCTAAGAATAGCGTCCAATCATCACCCCAACTCACCCCTTTATCCCCTGAAGGGGGTGCTGCCAATTCCTCTATGCTTGCTACCAACCTGCTCCAGGAATATTTTTGTTTTTCCTTCAGAAGCTGAGGAAGAAAATAGTCGCTCCCCGCCTGAAAAAAACGAAGGATAGCGTCTGCCAGGGCTTTTGCTTCGGGTTCTGCAACCAGGCCCGCTTTTTCATGAGGTACCAGGGCCGGCAGCCCGCCTACATTGGTGACGATCATCGGGCGCTCAAAATGATAGGCGAGAGGTGTTACACCGCTTTGTGTGGCATTCCGGTAAGGCTGGACGATAACATCGGCAGCGCAGAGATAATATTTTACTTCCCGGTCGGGAATAAAATCAGTTCTCAGGATCAGTGAATCCGCAATATTCAATTTCCCGATCTGCTCCTGGTATGGTTTAGGATCTTCATAGTATTCTCCGGCAATGAGTAATTTAATGCCTGAGGATCTGATCCTTTTATCGGCCATGGCATCCAATAATATATCAAGACCTTTATAACGGCGGATAAAACCAAAAAAAAGGATCACCTTGTCTTCCTTCCCGATATTCAGTCCCTTCCTGCTCCTGAGTTCTTCCCTGGCCGCTTGCCTGCTTATGGCTTCTCCGAAGTTATCGTACAGGGGATGAGGGACCTCCCGGGCTGGTTTGGTCGTTTCAAATTCACGAAGATCCTGCATCACCTTCGAGCTCATGGTGATAAAAGCATCACAGCTTTTCAGGAAATACCTGGTGAATGTAGTATCACCCGGACGCTTTTCATGGGGCCGTATATTATCGGTAATCGCAATGATCTTTGTGTGGTTGTTTTTTCGTACCCTTCGCAGAATCGTACCCAAGGCCGGACCCATAAAAGGGATCCAGTAACGAACTACGATAATATCCGGTTTTGCTTTTCTTAACTCTTCTCCGATACGGATCCAGTTCAGCGGATTGATAGAATTGATCCGGGATAGGATCTTTAATCCTTCAGGTGCCGGCTCATTGGAATATTGGGAAGTTCCGGGGAAAAGGAAAGATGGATATTGGAGGGAAAAGGAATAGATCGTACAATCGTATCCTTCCTGTATGAATTCACGGGCAAGTCTTTGGTTAAAAGTAGTGATCCCCCCTCCGCGCAGAGGATGTGCAGGTCCTAGAATTAAAATGCTTCCTTTCATGCGCTCATTCAGGTTTTTTTTAAATAAATTCACCTTTGGGAGCGGGTGATGGAGACTCCAATCCCAGCTTTTGTTCGATGAGATAAGAATTTCGTCCGGGAGAATTCCGGGAGAGTAACTCCGCTATAAAACCGGCCAGGAATAACTGGCTGCCGATAACCATCAGGATCAGCGCAATAAAGAAAGTAGGCCGGTTCGTTAATGAAACGGCCGGATTCAGGATCTTGGAGATCGTAAGATATATGGTAATTCCCGACCCTACCAGGAAACATAATACGCCAAGCGGTCCGAAAAAATGCATCGGACGTTTGCCGTATTTCCCGACGAACATAATGGAAGCCAAATCCAATAGACCCTTCAGACCACGACCCAGACCGCCGAACTTGGTATACCCATATTTCCGGGCGCGGTGCTGGACCACTTTTTCACCAATTTTTTTAAATCCGGCCCATTTGGCGATAACGGGAATGTAACGATGCATCTCCCCATATACTTCAATGCTCTTTACTACACTGCGGCGGTAAGCTTTCAGACCACAATTAAAATCATGTAAGGGTATCTTGGTAACTTTTGAAGCGATCCAGTTAAAGAGTTTGGAAGGAAAGGTTTTGGAAAAAGGGTCATGACGCAGCTTCTTCCAACCGCTCACCATATCGAGTTTTTCCTCAAGGATCATGCGACGCAATTCGGGAATTTCATCCGGACTATCCTGCATATCTGCATCCATCGTGATCACGACCTCGCCTTTTGAGGCTTTGAAACCTTCGTTTAACGCTGCGGATTTACCATAATTCCTTTGGAATTTGATTCCTTTGATACTGGGATTGAATTCCCGGAGATTTTCAATTACCTGCCAGGAACTATCTGTACTGCCATCATCTACAAGAAGGATCTCGCAGGAAAGCCGATTCTCCTTAACTACGCGTTCGATCCAACTGCATAACTCCGGCAGCGATTCCTCTTCGTTGAGTACTGGTATGACTATAGAGATATCCATTTCTTTTTTATTGAATATTTCCGGATTATTGAATAGTTCCGGCCTGATAATCCCTGTCCGGAAATACTTCTTTTTTCTTTTTGACAATGGCCGCTATGATAAGGGCAAAAATAAAGTGAATGATGCACCAGATCGAGAATCCCTGGATCATACTGGTAAATGAAAATTGGTCCTTTCCCCGTTGTTCTGCCATGGTCTGATCCAATTTGTCCTCACTGAGGCCAAATTTTCTAAAGACTTCTTCCGTTTTTTCAAGCACAGCCTGCGTATAGGCCTTTTTAAAAACGGGATCTATATAATTCAGCAACAATTCGGTAAAAAGCGTCTGTGCTGCCAGACCTATGACAAATACAGTAAAACAGGTCTTCAGGGCCGATTGAAATGCAATAAACCCTCCGTTCGCTTTTTTTTCAGCCAAAGCTGCAGCAACAGCAAGACCGATTAAAATAACATAGGAAAGATAGTTGCCATTTCCCATAAAAGTCTTTACCCCACCACGGTATAGAACTGTTGTAAGAATCACAATACTTAAACCTGCGATCAGGCCAAAGACCAACCCATATGATCTTCTTTTTATCGGAGCGGCAGGCTGAATTTCCATGTTCACTTTATGGTTTTAATCGGTTCCCTTGTTATTCAAAATTATTTTCTCTCCATTAATAACCCCGATAACTTTCCCTTTCAGTTCCTGACCGGTAAATGCTGTGTTTTTTGACTTGGAAAGTATCGTTTTCTCCTGAACCAGGGTGGACCCTTCAGGATCGAAAAGAGTAAGGGAACAGGTCTGGCCCTCAGCAAGCGAAGGCTGCTCCATAGCAAACAAACGTCTTGCATTCAAGCTCAAAAGGTTCACGATCTTTTCCGGGCTTAACTCCGGAAGGGCAGTCCGGACAGCGGCGTAAGTTGTTTCCAGACCGATCATTCCTGGCCGGGCATATTCGAACTCCACGATTTTGCTGTCATATTCATGCGGAAAATGGTGAGAGGCAATACAATCTATCGTTCCGTCCAATACTGCCTTTTTCAGGCTGTCGACTGAATGCTGATCCCTTAAGGGCGGGAAAACCTTAAGATTGGTATCATAATTTACGAGTGCCGCATCCGTAAAAGATAAATGGTAAGGGGTAACCGAACAACTTACGGCTAAACCCCCATCTTTTGCCCTCCTGATATAGTCAAGCGAGCGGGGAGAGGTGACACCTGTAAAATGTATCCCGGATCCTGTATAACGGGCCAGCTTAATATCCCGGGCAATGATCAGTTCTTCGGCCATCATAGGTTTGCCGGGCAAACCCAGACGGGTGGAAATAATCCCTTCATTCATCAAACCATTGGATCCTACGGACCGGTCATCCGGAACTTGTATGATCACCCCGTCGAAGGCTTTTACATACTGAAGGCCCTTTAAAAGAAGGCCTGCAGACTGAACGGGATGGGTGCCATCGCTGAAAGCGATAGCTCCGCTATTACGCATATCGTACATTTCAGCCAGATCTTTGCCTTCCAGTCCCCTGGTCATGGCTCCGATTGGCCAGATATTCACCGGAAGCCATCTGGATTGCTGGCGGATATACTCAACCTGGGACTTGGTATCGATAACAGGCCGGGTATTGGGGATCACGAATACATCCGTATACCCACCGGCAGCAGCGGCACGGGAACCCGTTTCAAGGGTTTCCTTGTATTCATAACCGGGGTCGCAAAAATGGGAAAAGATATCCACCCAACCCGGGGATACATGATATCCCGATCCCTGAATAACCAGATCTGCGCCGGTACTTTCGGAAGTGGAAATACCCTCCCGGATAGTAATAATCCGGCCGTTCTCGATTAAAATATCCCTTTTCGTTCCGTTGTGGGAAGAATTCGGGTCAATAATGGTAACCTGTTGTATGAGAATCTTCATCAAAGAAAGAATTGCGCGAAGATATATATTTCTACGGACAAAAAAGGAGGCCCGGGAAATTTCCCGGGCCTCCTTTTTGCCTGATAAATGGCTAATTAATAAGGTAAAATGATTGGTTAATAAGGTAAAATGACCGAACCTGATTTGCCTCCGCTTCCTTCCCAGCTTGCCTTGAAATAGTAAGTTCCTTCTCCCGGACAGCCTGTTGGCGCTCCGGCTGAATCCAGGCCGAAAGTAAGGGTAGCCGTAATCTCTGGTCTGACAATTTCCATCTGGCCGGCAGTAAGCCTGAAACTGCAATCCTGACGACTGATCAAAGGCTGTGTTATAAGCGTTTCAAAGTTATTGCCAAAACGATTGATACCCCACTGCTCAATTCCGGTAGCAGTTCCATCTGAATGGGTACCGGTAAGGGTAATGACAATGCCATTATTGTAGGTATAAACCCGTTTGCGGGCTACCTGCCAGGCACGTTTGGTACCGTCGTCAAAAGTAATGGACATGTTGTCACTGGTAATAGTCTCAGTGATATTTTCTCTTTTAGCGAGGTCGATAAGACGCCCTCCGTAAACATTTGTATAAATATGGGTTCCGTTCAGGGTAATACTCTTATTATCACTGACCCGGGTAATTTTCAGATTCTGGATGTTAACGGTAACAACGGCTCCGGTATCACGCCAATGAACACCTGCCGGAATGGAAATCGTCACCACCCCGGTACGGGTGCGGTTACCGGCACAATTCGTTCCATTATAAGTGATCGTGATCACTTTGGGATTAACAGTTGTATCTACCGTGACACTGGCATCACAGATTAGCGAAGCCACGCTAACCGCACCTGATGTCTGGATTCCGGAAGAATAGCCCGTCCCTATGGTAGATCCTACCCCGGGGCTGTTAAGGGACGTTTCGACGTCGTTAGAAACGGCATCATTCTCACCGGACACCCGGGACTGGTCATCAGACTGGGTTTGAAGAGCGGCTGTGGTCAGACTGGCACTATCTCCATTGTCTTTGCCGTTATTCTTATTACAGGCAAAAATGAGCCCTACCAATGCGGTAAGGGTGGCAAAACGATAAAGGACCTTTGTGTTCATAAATGTTATTTTAGCTTTTTTTATGGGTTTCAAGAATGGTTTTATTTAGGACGACATAGAAATCGCATAGTTTAACGCATAGACATATTTATTATTTTCGTTAGAGGTTGATTCGGGAAAAATTCCGCAAAGCCTTGTGGTTATTGATAAAAAAGGGTTACTTTTTACTGTTAATTTGCGGAAATCCCCGCAACAGGACAATTAAATGCTGAAAAATATTGTGCTGAACAATAAAAAAAAAATTTAAAAAAATGCTGTACAGATTAATTTCATTTATCCTTTTGCTTAATATAGGAAACCTTGTTTCCGCACAGCAAACATCAATCGTTAAGACTCCTGTCATTTTCGATACAGATTTTGGTCCTGATTATGATGATGTGGGAGCTATCACCTTACTTCATGCTTTTGCCGATAGCGGATATATAGATATTCTGGCAACCGGCGCCAGCTGTGATCATAAAAATGCAGCGGCGGCATTAAGTGTATTTAATACTTATTTTTCAAGACCTTTTTTACCGGTTGGCGTGGTAAAAGGGAAAACAGTATCTATCGGGGACTGGCAGCATTGGACAGACACGGTTATTGCCCATTATCCGCATAATCTCCATTCAAATGAAGACGTACCCGATGCCGTTTCGGTTTATCGCCGGCAATTGTCCCTGCAACAGGACCATAGTGTGACGATCATAACCGTTGGATTTTTAACGAATATGGCCAATCTGCTGAGATCAGCGCCTGACAGTTTCTCATCGCTTAGCGGGACTGAGTTGGTAAAAATGAAAGTGAAACGGATGGTATGCATGGCCGGAAGGTTTCCTGGGGGAAAAGAATTCAATGTCGAGAAGGATGCCCGCTCTTCCATGGTGGTCTTCACTACCTGGCCTACTCCTATTCTTTTTTCAGGTTGGGAGATCGGGGTTAAGATACACACAGGGCTACCCCTGATCCGGAATGGCTCCATTAAGAACAGCCCGGTTAAGGATGCATTTGCGATAGCCATACCACAGGCCAAAGAAGACTCCGCCGGAAGGATGAGCTGGGATGAAACGGCCGTACTCATTGCCGTCAAAGGCTGGGAGGAATTTTATACGGTAGAGGAAGGCCGGTTCATTTGTGCGGCAGATGGCAGTAATACCTGGAACAAAGATGGTAAAGGGCATTTTTATATTAAGGAGAAAATTCCTCCGGCTGCCGTTCAGCAAATTATAAATAAGCTGATACAGCATCAGCCTGTCCGTCCCTAAAAAGACGGTTAATAAAAGGTCTCCTCCTTATAAGAAAATGATTTTCCGGGCGTTTCTATGGTTAACGAATAGAAATCAACGGATGAAATACCCCTTACTCTTTTTGTCCTTCTTTATTTGCGTGCAATCCTTTTGCCAGGATCCCTGCAGCAAAAAATCCAAAGTATTCCGGTTCGATCCGAATATTCATCCCTGGACTTTTACGGAGAAACTCGGTAACCATCCTCAATTTCCTTTTCTTCAAAAAGAAAAAGGAGTGATTACCAGGGCCCTTTTCCTTAAAGCGGCTAAAGATCCGGAAAGCAGGAAAAAGTATCCAAAGGAATTTGCCGAATTCAATGAATTGCTGCATGAGCTGGGGTTTAAGGACGGCTATAAAGGGCTATCCCTTTCACATGTTGAAAACCTGTACATCAATCCGGGAACAGCCGGTAATCTTGGATTTTATAATAAAGAAAAGCCGCTCAATAGTTATATCTATATCAGGCTCAACCCTGCCGGAGAAGAACCGGACGGCGTAAGTGCCTGGAAAATAACCGGTCCGGGAGGTTGTTATTTATATGTCCTGCATACTTGTGGAAACGCGTTTTATCCCAGCAAACCAACAGCAGATTGTTGTAAGGAAATTACGGTGGAAACGCATGTGAGTCCGCTGGAAATAAAGAACGAGGTTATTGACAAACCCCTTCATATACGGATCAACTTCTACCAGGCAAAAGTGGTCCGGTCAAAAAACAGGAACGGTAATAACCCCGAAGGCAAAGAGTTCGACACCCTCGTAAATCTGCTCCGGTCTATCGATACGGTTACTTCATTTAAGGATACTGCCGGACGGGGTTTGAAAATAACGGCTGGCCCACTCTTCAATAAAAGCATGATCTGCAAGGATACGATTTTGCACATTTATACTGCTTTGCAGGCGGATAGTACACCCGTTAGCCGTAATCCGATAAATTATATTCTTTCCGATACTTCCTATTTAAAAGAGAAATACGGAAAAAGCAATTCTCCCTGTCATAAAAAATGGGAGCTTTCCCTGGATGGAGGCATTTCTTTTAATACCATACCGCGTTTCGATAATACAACGGTTCATTCCCGTACGAATGGCGGACAGATTGCCGGTGAATTGGCCATTTCAAGGATCTTCAGTCATTGGTTCCAGGCAGGTATATCCGCTTCTTATATTACCCTCGCTTACCAGGATGACGTACCTTATCCGGGTTCTGTTGCAGGGGTCTATAACACGGTTTACCTGGGGAAACCGATCACCCCGGTTCAGTTATTTGGGAAAGCCACAATCGGCGGCCCCCTTGGCTGGCAATCGAATATCTCCCTATCGGCAGGATATTCCATCCCCACTAAAGGGAAGATCGATAACAATGGAAACACCCTGGCGACCAAACCCTCGGTTAAGGGGGGCGTAACCGCCGGGTTTAAATTGGGGGTAGCCTATTTTTTCAATTGTAAATTTGGGATGGGCCTGTCTTTTAACGGTCAGTATTTTTCAAATTCAGGGGCTTTACAAAGTTATCATTTAGTTGCCCTTCCCATCACCCTGGGAATCCGCTACCGTTTTTAATAAGGGACTTTGTACAGATTTGGTGAACTGTTCCATTTTCCTGGCGTCCGCCACAATCCAGACGACATCGTTCCGTTTGAATGGGGTATCAGATGAAGGATTCAGTATCCGCTGTCTGCCTCTTTCTATCCCTACCACAAGACCGTTTGTCTTTTCCCGTATACCAGAAGACCGTATCGTGAGATCCTTCAACGGGCCATGTTCACTGATCACCAGTTTTTGCAGTATCACATTCAGGTCAGGTTGGTCAACCATATCTTTCCCTGTCGTTTCGATGACGGGTTTAAAAGTCTGTAATTGTACATCTGTCCCCAAAATTCCTATTTTATCAAAGGGAAACAGCCTTGCATACCGGTCTGGGGCATAGGTTTTAATTTCCCCTCTTTCAAGGGAAGTGATATTAACTCCATATTTTTCCCTCCAGGCCAATTGCTCCAGTGGTATGCCCAGGTAATCGGCATTCGGGCTGACCTCATAATAGACGATATGGGCATCCCAGGGTGAAAGATTATCCTTTACCCTCTTCAATCTCTCCTTTTCGTTTAAATTATAGAGGAATCGCTCCCTAATACGTGTATAGGAGTTTTCCAGCTTGATTCGAAAAATATAAAGCAATAAAGGCGTAACTACCAGTGTGCCGATCACCGCGGCCCAGAAGGAAAACAACCATTGTTGTACGGCTCCTAAAAGTAGGATGGCCACCAGGATTCGAAGTACTTCGAGAGCGACAAAGGATCCTTTGCGCAATTTCCGGATCGCCAGAGCCCAAAGGAACGGGGAAATGGCCGTCAGGGTAATGACAGCTGTAATGGATCTGGCCAGTAATTCTTTGTCAAAAACGGTTAACATAAAAGGCAGCAAAAACTGATAGGCCAGAATAATGAAAGCGGCTATCATGATGGTGTTGATAGCGATGATACCTATATACTTTTTCAGGATCGTTTTCCATTCACTTTCCACACTGATATTCCTGGTGGCATTACTATACCTGTTCAAGGCTTTCATCCATATGGCGGGAAGCTTTTTTTGCAGCCAGTTAGCAAAAGGCTCGGCTGATTTGATCAGATAGGGAGTGGTAAAGGTGGTAAGTGCCGAAACGGCTACTGCGATCGGGTATAAAAAGCCACTTGTTACTTTTAAGGTTAGTCCAAGCGTGGCAATGATAAAGGAGAACTCTCCAATCTGCGCCAGACTAAACCCAGCCTGAACGGAATTGTTCAGCGGTTGACCGGAAAGCAGCGCTCCTGTCATTGTACTGATTATTTTTCCTACGATAGTAACCACGGAAATCAGCAGGATGGGGCCGCCATATTGTACCAGCATATGCGGATCGATCAGCATACCTACCGATACAAAAAAAATAGCTCCGAAAAGATTTTTGACGGAGGAAACCAGGTGCTCCACTTTCTCGGCAATCTGGGTTTCTGCCAAAAGCGAACCCATGATAAATGCGCCCAGAGCAGGGGAGAAGCCAACTCCTGAAGCGAGCAATACCATTAATAAACATAAAGCCAGGGAAACGATGAGCAACGTTTCATCGTTCATGAACTTTTTTGTTTTTTTGAGGAATGTGGGTAATAGATATATGCCCACCAGGAAAATCAATACTAAGAAAAAACCGAGTTTCCCTATGGAAAAAAGCATATCCACTCCGGAAAACTGTTTGCTCACCGCCAGCGTAGTCAGCAATACCATCAGGGCGATCGCCACGATATCCTCTACGATCAGGGCCCCGAAAACCAGGCTCACAAAACTTTTGTGTTTGATTCCCAGTTCTTCTATGGCTCGAATGATAATGGTGGTAGAGGATACCGATAGGATCCCGCCCAGGAAAATGCTGTCTATAAAAGACCAGCCCAGGAGCTGTCCGGTGAAATATCCAAAGGTTAACATGAGTACGACCTCGACCAGCGCCGTTATACTTGCCGAGCTGCCCACCTGCACCAGCTTTTTAAAACTAAATTCCAGGCCCAGGCTGAACAACAGGAAAATGACTCCTATTTCCGCCCATATATTAATACTGGAGGTTTCGGTAATATTGGGAAAGAACTTAAAATTGGGGCTAATCAGGATACCGGCAATAATATAGCCGAGTACCACGGGTTGTTTTAATTTCTTAAATAAAAGGGTCGTAAAGCCAGCTGCGCTAAGAATTAAAGCCAGATCTTTTATTAATGCCGGAATATGATTCATACCTGTCTTTTCGTTTATTCTAAATCTGCCAAACAGCTAAAGTCTGCATGAATTCTTCAAAGTTATCCTGTTTTGAGGAAAAGATATATATTTATTACCGGAAATCAACCCGGAAATCAACCCGGAAACCAGCCTGGTATTATGGAAGAAAAACAAGAAATCTCCAACGAAAATGGAACCAGTACCCGAAGGATCTGGCAATGCGATGAGATCAGGCTGGGGCATTCCGTTTCAAAATTTTCTTCCCTGGTAAGTATTCCGGCAAGCAGCCCAAATGATGTCGTTCGTATGCATTTTGGTCTCAGGGGTGATTACCGGTTTACGTATAAACAATTGGGAAGATCATTTGATCTGATTGGTGGACACCATAATATCATGTTTTCACCGCAGTTCGATATGGTAGTCGAGAACAAAACCCCGGAGATTGATACCTTCGGTATTCAATTCCCCAAAAATCTTTTTATTGAGTTTACCGAAAATGCCAGTGAAGCCTTACAACGATTTGCCAGCCATATTCTCAGCGGGCAACCAGTTCTGTTATCGGAGAACTGGGGAACCATCGATCCATCCATACAGCGTGTAATTGAGCAGATCATCCATTGCGGTTACTCCGGAGATCTGAAAAAAATATTCCTGCTTTCAAAAAGCATAGAATTGCTGGTACTGGCCTCGGAATCTTATCAATCGGCTTCTGCCAGAAAAGACTTCTTCATTAAAACCAAAAGTGATAAGGAAAAAATCATTGCCGTAAGGGATCTGATCAACGAACGGGTGCATTTCCCCCCTAACTTCTCAGAGATTTCCAGAATGGTCGGGCTCAATGAGTATAAATTAAAACGGGGCTTTAAGGAAACTTTCGGAACAACTGTCTTTGGGTATCTTGCCGAACAGCGTTTATACCTGGCTCACAGATACCTTTTGGACACGAATAAAACAGCTGCTGAAATATCCTTCGATCTGGGATTCTCCACACCCCAGCATTTTAATAATGCCTTCAAAAAAAAATTTGGGGTTACTCCTTTTTCTGTCAGGAAATAATTTCCGGGGAAGGACAGTTAATCCCCTGGTTTATGGCCGGGCTATTTCATTTGCTTTTTATGACCGGAAACGGCATAGTATAAGATACAGGCATAACAGGGAACAACTATCCAGTAGGCCCGCTGCAAATCGAATACATCTGCCAGCCGTCCGTACAACAGGGGCAGCAAGGCTCCGCCGCCGACAGCCATGATCAACAGGGAAGAACCTATTTTGGTAAACCTTCCGAGGCCTGCTATCGCCAAAGGCCAGATAGAGGGCCATACCAGCGAATTGGCAAGACCCAGAAGGGCAATAAAAGCAACAGAAATTACTCCCTTGGTGGATAAAGCTAAAAATGCAAGTATTAGCCCCATGATGGAAGAAATTTTTAATACCCGGACCTGAGAGATATATTTCGGGATGCAAATGATCCCGATCACATATCCTAAAAGCATGCAGGTTAATGTACCGCTGGTAAAGAATTTGGCGGTGGACAACGGAATCCCCTGGGCTGCGCCATAATTTATAATGGTATCGCCGGCGATAACTTCAACGCCAACGTACAGAAAAAGAGTAAGAACGCCTAGCAACAGATGAGGGAAATGAAGGATACTTGTTTTGTGGGTATTGGCAATAGCCACGTCCTGATCTTCCGCATCGGTATCTAATTCCGGGAAATTGGAGAAGTAGACTAATACGGCCAGGATGGCCAGCACCAGCCCAATAATACTGTAGGGCAACAGGATCCTGTGGGTAAGACGATCCAGTTCTTCAATTTTTTGCAGGGCAGGTAATAGTAAGATCCTTTCCTTAATAATATCTGCATCTTTTAATGTAACCGCTCCCAGGATAACCGGCGCCAGCGCCCCCGCCACCCCATTACAAATACCCATGATACTGATCCGTTTGGCTGCGCTCTCTATCGGACCGAGTATGGTGATATATGGATTGGAAGCGGTTTGAAGTATGGCCAGCCCGGTTCCCTGTATGAATAGACCGGATAAAAATAAAGGGTAAAAACGCAGGAATGCGGCAGGGATAAAAAGTAAGGCCCCTACAGCCATAATACCTAAACCAAGGGACATCCCTTTTTTATAACCGGTCTTTTTTAGAATCCAGGCAGAAGGAATCGCCATGACCATATACGATATATAGAACGAAAAGGCGACAAGGTAGGATTCCAGGTTATTGAGCTGACAGGCAATCTTCAGATATGGGATTAACACTGAGCCCAGCCAGGTTACGAATCCGAATACAAAGAATAACACCCCAATAATAAAAATAGGCTGGCCGGATCGTTTCATGGTTAGTTTGGCTTATTTGGTTGTTTATCTTTGGACCTTTTGTAAATGGTCGATTGCCTTGCGGACACTTCCATGTTCCAACAGAAGAGTCCTGGCATTTTCGTATTCCGGTATTCCCGTTTTAGACATCAGCATTTTTACAGCCCGGTCAGTAATTTTATCGTTAATCAATAATACATTCACCATTTGATTGTCTTCGACCCTCCCGAGTTGGATCATGGAGGTCGTACTGATCATATCAAAAATCATTTTTTGAGCGGTAGCACATTTCATCCGGGTACTTCCTGTTATAAATTCCGGGCCGGTTATCACTTCAACAGGGTAATCCGCCTGTTTCGCAATGGGGGAGTCCGGGTTACTGACTATACATGCGGTGGTAATTCCTTGTTGTCTGCATTGTTCCAGCGCACCTAATACAAACGGGGTAGTCCCGCTGGCAGATATCCCGATCACGAGGTCCAGCCCGGATATTTTTTCGGCCTGGAGCCGTTCCCATCCTTCCATCCTGTTGTCTTCCATCTCCTCCCTGGCTTCTGCCAAACGATCAATGCCTCCGGCAAGTATCGCATTTACTATTCCCTTTTCAATGCCATAAGTAGTAGGTAATTCAATGACATCCAGAACAGATAAACGCCCTCCGCTACCGGCACCAACATAGAATAGTCGCCCGCCACCCTTTAGCTTTTCCACGACGGCCTGAATAAGTGTATTAATCCGGGGTAATTCATTGGCAATGATTAGGGGGACAGTCGTATCCTCTTTATTGATGGCCGCAGTAATTTCTTCGATAGAAAGGGTCTCCAAATGCCGGTAATGGGAGGGTTGTTCTGTAACTTTAAGCATAATTTAAGCGGAGTTATAATAGGTTTTTGCGTTTTTATTCGTTTTTGAATTGTGAAAATAGGTGATTTCGTGCAAAGAAGATAGTTTTAGACCCCAATTTTAATTGATTTATATGCTTAGAAAAGAACGCCTCAAAAATATTATGCGGGAAATCAACCTGCATAATAAAGTCCTTTCCGCAGATCTGAGCGCCCAGCTTTCTGTTTCGGAGGATACCATCAGAAGGGATTTGAAAGAACTCGCGGAGGAAGGAGTCATTTTAAAGGTACACGGTGGTGCGATGAGCAAAAGCTTCCATTATCCTTTTGAAGGGCAAAACCAGGTTTATGCCCTGGCCGCGAAACAGACCATAGCGGAAAAGGCTAATGGATTGTTTAAGAAGAATATGTCCATCCTGATCGAGGGAGGGACTACCATCATGGAGATTGCCAAAAAAATTCCGGAAAACCTGCAGGCCACCTTTTTTACGTTAAGCCCAAAGGTTGCCATTGCTCTTTCCGAACATGAACAATTGGAAGTAATGAGCATCGGTGGAAAACTGGGTAAAAATTCCAATTTACATACCGGCGCCAGTGTCATCAATGAATTATCCGGGATTAAGGTGGATCTTTGTATGATCGGTGCCAATGCCTTGTCCGTTCAGGAAGGGTTGACCGATTCAGATTGGGAAGTGGTTCAGGTCATAAAAGCGATGATCAGGTCAGCAAAAAAAGTAGCTGTCGTCAGTATTGCCGAAAAACTAAAAAGTGTACAAAGATTAAAGATTTGTGATCTAAACGCGATCGATTACCTGATCACGGAATTACCACCCGAAAACCCGGTTTTGGCAGATTTTCAGGGAGCAAAATTGATAAAATTATAAGCACCTATTTTGAAAGAAAATTGCCGGGTAAACGCATGCCTTGCTCATCTGCCAGAACTTTTTCCATAACTTTTTGGAGTCCTTTCGGGATGATCTTTTTTTCTTCAGCTGTTAAATCCTGTGTGATCTCGAAAAATTCATCTTCGTCATCGTAATAACCTAAACACAATTCGTAGCGGTCATTGGCATGTAACCGTAATGATATTTCTTTGTCCTCTTCATAGATGTGCATACTGACAAGGGACCATTGTTCATTGTCTTCGAACTCAAAACGGACCTCGACCGCATCCTTATTAATCACCTCTGTTAACAGCTTTTCAACCATTTGGCCTGTATGGTTCTTTAAGAGCTCCTCATATGTCATGTGCATCTTTTTTTATGTTCGGCAAAGATAAATAATTGCTGAACAAAAAAAAGGTTAACTATTAAACTGCCGGAGATGATGGTCGGTATGTTTGTAAGCATGATAGCCTATCTGTTCCTTGGTCATTTTTCCAAAGAAAGGATGCACCAGGTCCGGACTTGAGAAATGGGCATGTTCCTCAATAAGGGCAACCCATTTTGTCCGCTCTCCAAAAAAATCGTCATTTTCTCTGATCCTGAGCTCAGGAACGGTTATTGCATTCTTCATCATGGGTTTTTCGTCTTTTGTGGAACCTTTCAACGCTATTCTACCAAGCAAGCGCCCCATGAATAACCGTTTGTACTTTTTCCTGCCTAAGATCATCTCTTCCCAAAGCCTGCAATGTTTTACCATCTGATAAATATTCATTTTGCCCCATTGGGCCATACTGTTTTCATTAAGCGAATTAATCCTGGCGATCAATTCGTCTCTGGTCGTTTTGTCAAATATGGTTTTCATATTTCCCTTAAAATTTTGGAAATAGTAATAAAATTGTGTCGGGGGAATCGGGGTGGTATCCTATTCGTTAAACAAGTTGTGCGAGAGAAAACCAATTGCCTGAATCGTCCTTAAAAATGGCTTCCGTGCCGTAGAATTCTTTTTTAGGAGCTTTGGTGAACTCGACACCCTTTGCCTTTAATTCTTCATAGGTGGCAAAAATGTCCACACAGGTAAAAAGTCCAACGCCAAAAGTTCCTTTTTGTACCAGATCTTTCAAGACATCAGCCGTTTCCCTGGAGAACATCCCTTTGGTTACAGGAGCTAATATTATTTCAAAACCTGGTTGGTCAGGTGGGCAAACAGTTATCCAGCGTTCATCATTTCCCATGGGTACGTCCATTTTTACCTTAAATCCAAGCTTATTGGTGTAGAAATCCAAAGCACTGTCCTGGTTGAGAACAAACAGGCTTACATGTGTCATTTTTGTTATCATGTGTCTTTCGTTTTACATTGTTTTGGTAAAGAAAGCTAAGGAAGGAGAATTTCATTTCTCCAAAATTGCTGTTTTTTCAGAGCCAGCCATTTTTTTGAGCAAAGCAGCCCGGAATAAAGGCTAAAGGAGAGAGGGCCATTTGAGATTTTATTTGCAGGTGCCGGGCAGCATATGCTGTGGGTGGCATTCCGGCGATTCGTTTGAATAACCTGCTGAAGGAGCCTAAACTTTCAAATCCTACCGCATAACAAACATCAGAGACAGAAACGCCAGTTTTTAGCAACTCCATTGCTTTCTCCATTCTTACAAAAATTAAATATTGATGTGGAGTCTTGCGGTAAATATCCTTGAACTGCCGGATAAAATGAAATTTTGAAAAGTAAGCTTCGTCGGCAATATCGTCAAGGTTGATCTTATCGGCATAATGAGTATCGATGAAGAGTTTGGCCTGAACCAATCGCCTGTAAAAATATATTTTGGGATATTCACTATTTATCATCTTCCTGGCTTTTTTACAGTTGACCCGTCAGGTATACCTAAGCGGTGACTTTTTGAAGCCTAAGTTCTTAAATTTTAAACGCCTGGTCAGGAATAATTATATTGATAGATTAATTTATTGAAATTCAGCTTGTTGTATTTCCCTTGGAAGAAAATAGACCAGATATTTTTTCCGATATTAGCGTTTTATTTATATGAATATACTCTATCGTTTTCCCCCGGCACCGGCAGAAGCCACCGATCCCTCTTTTCTGACGGGCAAATCGGAAACCTATGCGAAGCTCAAGATTGAGTCAAAGGCGGGTAAAAGGACCGTTCTTATGACTGAGCATACCTTGATATTTGTCATGAAGGGAATAAAGCTATTGCATTTTTCGAAGGGGACAATTCGGATATCTCCTGGTGAAGTGATATTGTTGCGGAAGGGTATTTATGTAATGGCGGAATATATCGGGGATGGGCTTGACTTTGAGGCGATGATGCTCTTTCTGCCCGTAAAACTTTTGAGGACTTTGGAGATAGTGGATTCGGGTGACAGGAAGAAGCAGGTTGGGGACTACCTTGTATTTCCGGCAACGGAATTGATCCATGGATTCAAGGATGGATTCAGGAAATATATGGAGAAACCGCCATCAAATTTTGAAGTTTTGTTGCCTTTGAAACAAAAAGAAATCCTTCTATTGTTGATATCGGGTAGCCATGGGGAGGCAGTGAAAAGATTTATTCGCTCTGCCGTGAGCGCCGAGCCTACGGATATTGATTTTGTCGTCAATAGTTACTTATTACAGCCTGTGTCGGTGGCTGAGCTGGCCAATCTGTCGAATTGCAGCCTGGCTAAATTCAAACGGGATTTTCAACGGATTTATAATTCTTCTCCAAGGACATGGATCAGCCGTAAGCGGCTGGAGCATGCCTGTATGTTGCTCCGGAATACAGACATGCCGGTTACCGGGATTGCCCTGGATTGTGGATTTGAGAGCACCTCGTATTTTATCCGGCTTTTCAAAAAGGAATATATGTGTACACCCAGGGAACAAAGAGCTAAAATTGCTATTTTATGAGCTATCCGGGCTAACGGGGAGAGCCGTGTAGGGGCGATCTTTGTCAAAAAAATATTATGAAGATCTTATTGATCGGTGGTAATGGCACCATCGGGAAAAGAGTTGCCGAAGCCTTGAAAGCCCGGCACGAGCTGATCATTGGCGGAAGGGCCAGTGGGGATATTCATGTGGATATTGCCTCGGAAGGATCGATTGCCAATATGTTCAGGCAGGTTGGGAAATTAGACGCCTGTATCTGTACAGCCGGGACAGGTTTTTACGGGCCATTTGAAACGATGACGGCGGAGCATATGAGGCCGGGTCTGGAGGGAAAGTTGATGGGACAGGTCAATCTGGTGCTGATCGGGAAAGAATACCTGAGGGAGGGCGGTTCTTTTACATTGACGTCGGGGATAGCCTCGGAGATGCCTGCACGGAACGGAACTTGTGTAGCCATGATCAACGGGGCTATCAATAGTTGGGTCCTTGGGGCCGCACAGGAGTTAAGACAGGACAGACGCATCAACGCCGTTAGTCCCGGGTTGGTGGAAGACAGCTATGAACGGTATGGCGCCTTTTTCCCTGGATATGACCTGGTACCGATGAGTAAGGTGGTCAATGCCTATTTACTTAGTGTGGAGGGTGCAATTACCGGAAAGATATTGAGGGTATATGCATGAGGTGCCTGAACCTGATAACAAAGTGATTTGAACGTTTTAACAAAGCAGCCTGGCCCCATTGAACCGAACTTTGTTAAAAATTTAAATTATGGCAAAAGTTTGGTTTATAACGGGCTGCTCCAGCGGATTGGGACGGAGTCTGACACGCGCAATATTAGCCAGTGGGGGGCTGGTAGCTGCGACCGCCCGAAATCCGGAACAATTAAATGATCTCGCAGAGAAGTACCCTGAGCGTATATTTCCTCTAATGCTGGATGTCAGGGACAAGGCGCAGATCATTGCCGCAGTTGAAAATACGATCAAAAAATTCGGCCGGATAGATGTGCTGGTCAATAACGCAGGGTTTGGCATCCTTGGTGCCGCCGAAGCTTATTCCAATGAACAAGTGAGCAGCCAATTGGAAACCAATTTGTATGCACCGATAGAAATAACCCGTATGGTATTACCTTATATGCGCAAACAGCGTTCGGGCAGGATATTACAGATCAGCTCGATCGGCGGCAGGGTGGGTAACCCTGGCCTGACCATATACCAGGCAGCAAAATTTGGTTTGAGCGGTTTTAGTGAGGCGCTTGCTAGTGAGGTTAAGCCGCTGGGAATATGGGTAACCTGTATTGAGCCGGGTGGTCTCCGAACCGGGGCTTTTACATCCATGATCTGTGCGCCCGAAGTAGAAGGATATGAAAAGACAGTTGGCATACGGATAGAGCTGTTTAAAAGCAATAACTTTATACCCATGGGTGACCCGGAAAAAGCTGCAAAAGTGATGATCGGCTTGGTGGATAACCCGGAACCACCGGTGCACCTGGTACTTGGAAGCGAAGCCATCGAAAGGATAAAACAAAACAATGTTGTAAGAAGCGAGGAAATGGAAAAATGGTTGCCGGTAAGTACTTCGACCGATGCGGATGACGCGGTAGATTTAAGAACGCTGAGATTAACAGCTATAAATAATGCCACAAATCAATAAAAGGCCATTTCCCATAGCTTATTCCTGCTACGTTACCCGCAGCAAAGGAGGAGAGCAGTTTATACCTGATTTTGTATTTAGTTACCAGGTATCAGGGACGATGATCATGTATGACGGTAACAAGGAATATATTTTTAATCCCGGAGGCTTCAGAATCGGCAGGCGGAATCATCTGATCAAGTTTAACAAACTGCCTCCGGAAGGTGGGGAGTTCAAGTCATTTTCGGTTCATTTTGATCAGCCCTTTTTGCGGAACTTCAGTATGGAGGCCGGATATAAAGCTGAAAAGCATATCAGGGGTAACGCGGTAATCGATCTCAAACCTGCTCCCTTGTATAAAAACTATTTTGATTCTTTGCCACCCTACGTGGAGCTTAATGGGAAAGATGATGCCGGGCTGGTTACTTTGAAATTGAAAGAGGCGATACTGTTGCTATTAAAGATAAATCCGGAGATGAAAGACATACTGTTCGATTTTAGTGAGCCTGGGAAAATAGACCTTGAAGCTTTTATGAACAAAAATTTTCATTTTAATGTCAACCTCAATCGGTTTGCTTACCTGACCGGCAGGAGTCTGGCTACCTTCAAGCGGGATTTCGAAAAATTGTTCCACTTAACACCGAGCCGCTGGCTGCAGGAACGAAGGCTAAAGGAAGCGTATTACCTTATCAAGGAAAAAGGCCAAAC
The DNA here is from genome assembly GCF_054461575.1 of Flavitalea flava. Lineage (NCBI taxonomy): Bacteria > Pseudomonadati > Bacteroidota > Chitinophagia > Chitinophagales > Chitinophagaceae > Flavitalea > Flavitalea flava. The sequence goes on along the minus strand of NZ_JBTLQH010000036.1, from coordinate 33,482 downwards.
AGCGTCAGATATTTACCTGGACCTGGGTTTTGAAGATCTGTCACATTTTTCATTTGTTTTTAAAAAACAATTTGGAGCGGCTCCGACAAAGATTTAATCCGGAGGTTATTATCTGGTATTCCAGATACCGATTGTCCTCAGAAAATTCAATAGGAGATTTCCAATTTGGCTTTGAATGTTTTTTCATCGGTTAAATGATTTACGATATAATCTGCAAGGTCTGCACGGGAAATTTTTGAAAGATTCCGTAAATGTTCGTTGATAGCAGTTCTGTATTTACCAGTGTGTTTAGTGTCTCTGAGCCAGGGAGCGCGAATAACTGTCCAACTCAGATTGGATTCAAGCAATATTTTTTCCATGATGAGCATGTCGGCATAAGGGGATCTGAATATTTTTTGAAGAATATTTTTGGTAACAAATTTTATTAATAAAGAACTTTTGGGCGGTACAATTACCGCTCCGGCCGAAAGGCAAATAAGCCGCTTGATATTCGCTTCCTGCATTGCCTCCATAATATTCCTGATACCTTCGGAGTAAACGGTCGTGGGTCCTATTTTTCGAACACCCAAACAGGAAACAACCGCATCCTGCCCTTTGATTGCATCTCCAAAACTGTTCTGCTGAAACACATCGCCTTTAATAATTTTTAGTTGTTGGTGCCGGATTGCTAACTTGTCGGGGTCTCTTACGACAACAGTAACCTGATGGCCAGCCTGCAATGCCTGTTCAACCACCAATTTACCTGTGCCTCCTGTAGCTCCGAACACAATTATTTTTTCCATGTAAGTATTATTAATTTACTAACTTTTTATAAAAGACCCTGTCAAAAAACTCTTCCAAATAGCAGCATAATTTTGATAGGGTCTGGTTTTTTCATTGTGCAAAGTTTAATTGAATTTAAAAACGCTTAATATGAATATTATAATAAACAATAACATTTGAGAAAAATGAAACAAACGGAGACTGAATCTTATTTTAAAAAGCCCCGATTCGTTATTATTCCATGCTATTCCTGCGGATAAATATTTTTTCCTCAATTTAATACCCAGTCTTCTTCCATTAGCAAGACCATTGATAATTATGATAACAACTAACCCAAATTTTATCCGGAACCAGGTTTGTTCCCCGAATGCCCCATGTGTAATAGCCATCATGGTAACTCCAGAAAGAATTAAGAGAATAATCCCAATGGCAAACAGGATTACGATTTTTGAAATGGTTTCGTAAATGGCCAGGCCTTTCGTTTGGTCCTTTGCATATTGTTTCCAGAATTGTTTAGTGATTATATAGTCCACTACTGTTGTTCCTGCCATCATGCTAAGCCCGATAATATGTATTACCAAGGCAATGTGGTAAAGTGTTTGCATTAAATTTCGTTGTTTTAGTTATAACGTTAACGTATTTTATATGGCAAATATAATACGTTTTCGGAGTAAAAAAATTATTCCAGAGTATTTTTTTTACATTTGCTACGAAAACGTATTAATTGCCATGAACAAAACGGTAGAAATAGTGAACCTATGGGGTTCTTTTGAAGAAAAACATTCGACCGGAAGCATTGAAGATTTTTGCAGACATTATCTTGCCCGGCAAAGCCAAAAAAAAATAAAAGGTCCTTTAGTCGGTGGTGTCGTACCGCCTATTAGTGACGGACTGTTATTGAAAATAATTGGAAGAATTCATAAACTGAATATGAATTATGCTAACATGGCACTAAAGGGAACAGATCTGAATCAAATGGAAGAGTTTGGCATATTGCTTACCATAAAACAGGAAAAAAATCCAAGAAAAACGGAGCTTATTTATGCCAACCTGTTTGAACTTTCAAGCGGAACAGATATGTTGACCCGGATGAAAAAAAGAGGGCTTATCAAGGAATATGATGACAAAGAAGACAAACGATCAAAAAGAATAGAGCTTACTGTCAAAGGAGAAAAGGCAATTGAAGTGTGCTTTGGTAAAGTCAGAAAAATGGCATTGATGATGATGCATGACCTGACGGAGGATGATAAAGAGCTTTGTATCCAATTATTGAAAAATGTGGAGATAAAATTTTCAGCATTATGGCAAAAACACAGAGGGAAGGGATTTGAAGAAGTTTATAAGGAAATAATTGGCGGAGAAGGAAAAATGAAATAGCCACGGCCGGGAATGGAAGCGGGCAGATCTTTGAATGTTCAGTCCAGCGTAAAAGACAGCATTAAATAGGTTGACTAAAAGATGAAACCCAGAAAACGGCTACTAAAAAAAATTATATCGATTGTTGCAATAATCTGTGCCATGGTATTTATACCTTGGATTATGCTAAGGGCGTGGTTAGCACCACTACCAGATACAATTCAGCAGCAACTTGATAATGCTTTAGATTATAATCTGGATGGCATTATCGTGTATGTAGATCAATCAGGTAAGCCACCTGCATTTTATGCAGCTGGCTGGAAAGATAGAGAAAATAAAGTGCCAGCCGATCCGCAGGCATTTTTCAAGATTGCCAGCATCAGCAAATTGTATATTGCTGCTGCTACCGCTAAAATAATCAACAACAAAAGTTTGTCGCTTGATGACACGCTGGCTAAGCTCTTGCCTGTGCTTGTCGGGAGAATACAAAATGCAAACAAAATTACCCTGAGAATGCTGCTAGAACACCGGAGCGGCATCCCTGATTATATTAAGGACCCCGCGTTTCCATGGGACAAACCGTTAACGGATGTCGACAAGATTCTGGAACTGGTATTAGATGAACCCTCGGAATTTGAACCTGACAGCCGCTATGACTATTCCAATACGAATTATCTATTGATTGGCAAGATCCTGGATAAAATATTGGGCTATAGCCATCGGCAATATATCAAAAGTGAGATTCTGGCACCACTTGGGTTAACGCACACTTTTTGCTTACTGAGTGAAGTGGGCGCCTGGGAAGTTGTTAGTGGGTACGATTCTCATTATGATAAGGATGTGAAGATGCTTGATTTTGTGTCTCCTGGCGGATCGATGGTTGCTACGGCACAGGATGTAGGCGTTTTCCTGAGGGCATTGAATGATGGCTCCTTGTTAAATAAAGAAGAGCAGGCTATATATTCCTCTATTTATAAGTATGATCATACCGGCTTATTACCAGGATACCAGAGTATTGCCCAATATCACAAGGATATTGATGCCGTGGTGATTCAGTTTGTAAACACCAGTGGCGGAAATGCATGGACGATATCAGAAATTGTATATAATAATATCATAAAGATTCTGAAAAAAAATGCTCAAAACAATGTATATACAAAATAGGTGTGATATCAGGAAATTTAACGATGTAACTTATTTATAGCCTGAAAATTTTACCTGCTTTGATCACCATGTAAATTGATAATATATTATTAATATTTTCCAGCGGGTTTTTGTCAAGAACGACAAGGTCGGCGGTTTTATTAATATCAATTGTGCCGCAATGTTGATCGAGGCCCAGGGCCATGGCTCCATTTTGTGTAGCAGCTATTAACGCATCTATCGGTGTAAAGCCAGCATCCTGCACCAATAGAATCATCTCTTTTTGTACAAATTCTTCCTGGTCGTCATCTGTCCCGGCGCTGATGATGATTCCTCGTTTATAGGCTGCGGCCGTGAAACGTTTACCTATTTCATAGGAAAACCGGTGCATACTATCCTGTTCTCCCCATTTCTTATAAGTGAGAAGGGTGGCATCCAAAATGGTATGATGGTCTTTCATTAATCTAAAAACAGGTAAGTTGTATAAAATAACAGTATCCCAAAAACCAGCCTTATGCAGATTTTTTTTCCAAACCGAGGGAATGCTGTCTTTTAAGTCATAAATAAGCAATGGGGCATGTGAAATGGAGCTAAGGCCAGCTCTGACCATGCCTGTAGGTTTGGCAGGGTTTAGCCAGGCATGGCCCCAAACCATAATGCCTTGACGGGTCGCTTCGCAGACTATCTTTGCTGCCAGTTCTTCGGAGAGGTCGGCATACAGCTTTATTCCTGTAGCACCCGTACCTTTGGCCTCTGCAATCGCCAAAATCAGGTTGGTGGAATCGGTAACAGCCTTCATGTATGGCATTTGTCCGGAAACGGCGCCCCTGGTGCTTGAAGAAGTTCTTGGATCGTTAAAGAAATCGGGTCCAGCCATCAGCGCGGAGTAATAAATGTTAGGGGAAATTATATCACCAGTAAGTGCATCGCGCGATAGACTGGCCAGTGTTCGTGCATCGCCTGCCATGTCACGGACGGAGGTAATGCCGCTATACAACATTCTGTTCAGTACATCGAGCGTTGCCGCTCTGTTATCTTTTCCGGAAGGATCTGTAGCCAAGTGAACATGAGTGTCGATCAGACCCGGAATCAAATATTTTCCTGTCAGCTTTATGATGCTCATGGAATCAGGTAGAGGCTTGCTCCCATCTGGAATGATCTGTATTATAGTACTTCCCTTTAAGATCACGGTTTGATGTTGCAGAGAGCCTTTGTGATTAGCGTCGATAATGGTTACACCTGTGAGTGCTACATCTTTTAATGAAACCTGGCTGAAGCAATTATGGTAAAACAAAGCCAAAAAGAAAATAATGTATTTCATAATGAACCTTTACTGGTTTCTTGAAGTTATAAATTTTAGTTATGTAATTGTAATTTTTATTATCCCCCGACCCGAAGGCCATTTCAATTATTGTCCTGTCCAATAGGTGCTTTAGTTGACAGGCAACCCTATATATGATGATCCGCTCGCTCTTAGATGTCCTATACCTGGAAATGATATGTGGTCACCTGCAATCCAGTAACCACCTTTTGCGGCAGCAATAAAAGCCATTTTGCGCTGGTATGCAGCAGCTTTGGGGTCAACATCATATTGAATCGTAACGGACGGGTTTGATAACTGAACGGCTGCTACATGCATGATATCTCCCAGGAATACAAGTTTTTGCCCCTTACTTTCAAAGACATAAGAAGTATGACCCGGCGTATGACCAGGACTGGCGATAGGTGTAATGCCCGGAAATAATTCGCCCGCGTATTCAAACGCCTTCACTTTACCGGCTTTTAGATAAGGATCCACCTTCTGTTCCGCATTCTGATAATAGAACTTTAGTCCTTCAGGGGCGTTAACTTTGTTTGCTGCCGTTAGCCAAAAATCGACTTCCGGTTTACTGATATAGATGGTGGCATTCGGGAAGACCATTTTTTCGCCATCTATCAATCCACCCACATGATCGGGATGAATATGGGTGATCAGTACGGCATTGATTTGTTCAGGCGTATATCCGGCGTTATTCAGGCTTTTTTTCAGTTTCCCAAGGGAGGGGCCAAACGCGGCCGCAGTGCCTGCGTCAACCAGTATCAATTGGTCATTCGTTTTTACCAGATAAGCATTTACAGAAGTTTCGACCGGGGCTGTTATGTGATTAAGTTTCAGCAGCTGTTCGATCTCGCCTGGTTTGGCATTTGTCAGCAACTTGAAAACGTCTTGCGGTATGGTCCCGTCAGAAAGCGCGGTGACCTCAAAATCACCTATTTGCATGCGATAGTATCCGGGCTGCGATAGGGATATCGTGTTTGTGCCCTGTGCAATAGAAATACATGGAGATACGATTTGGTAACCCAGAATCGTAAGAAAGGCAATGGCTGACTGTAAAACAAATTGAATTGAATATTTCATCTTATATAATTTATAAGACAAAATTCGAGTTATTGAGCAGGCTGGCGAAGGTCTTTTGTCACTTTGATTTTGTGACAAATGTCACGTCACGAGCGGTACAAACGACTTAACGTTTCCCGGGATATACCAAGATAAGAGGCTATAAATGATTTAGGGATACGATTTATCAGGTGGGGATATTGTTGGATAAAATACGCATAGCGGTCCTTGGCGCTGCCCATGATCATTACCTGCAACCGTTTCTCAAGCGATATATATCCCCAGCCAGCTTTTACTGCCATGTAATGTTCATATTTCCTCATTTCAGCACACAATTTCTCCCTGTTTTCCAGGGTGATGGCCAGAACTTCACACTCCTCCAGGCATTCTATATTAACAGTGGCGTTGGACTGTTTGGCGAAAGCTTCTCTGTCGGTGATCCACCAGTCTTCAACGCCAAATTGGTAAATGAATTCCTTACCCGTCTTTTCATCTGTAAGGTAGGCCTTCAGACAACCTTTTAGCACAAAATATATGAAGCGCACATATTCTCCTTCCTGGATGAGGAAGGAATGTTCCTTTGTCTTTTTGAGAACAAAATGAGATAGGATATAGTCAAATTCTTCATCCGACAGGGGGCTAACGGTTTCTATATGGGCTCTGAGCGGATGGACCATTAAAAGGCATTTATTTGGTGTGGTGTAAAAATATATTTGGTTTACGCAGCCTTACTTTTTCTATATTGGGTTAGGCTTAGGCTTTTGTGTTTTTTGAAGAATTTATTCAGGTGACTTTCGTCAGCAAAACCAAACTCGTCCGCTATTTCATTGATGCGTCTGTCACTGAATTTCAGACGGTGTTCAATGAGGCGGATCTTGTAGGTAGCGATAAAATGCTGAAGGGTTTCGCCACACTGGTTCTTGAAATAACTACCGAGATAGGTATCAGAAATGCCAAAATCCTCAGCAATTATGGAAGCCTTCAGTTTTTGGGGCGAAAAGATATTGTTTTGAATGTAGTTGATGATGTCCTGGATGCGCTTATCGGCATTTATTTTTAACTGAGCCGGTTTGATCTTAGCAATGTTCCTGGCGGCAATGACGATCAATGCATTGACAAAGTGCATTTGCAAATCCTCTTCATAAATATCTCTGTGGTGAATGCCCTGCAGCAAAGATTGAATGATGGACCTCACCAGCGGATAATCAGACTCATTGCGCAAGATACAACCCGTGAGGTGGGTGGAGTAGTACAATAAGCATTCAATCTCACAAATGTTCTTCCATTTGTATTTTTTCACATAATCGCCGGTGAATTTAATGAGGAGAAATTCTGTGGTTTCTTCAATATCAAAATTGTAACAGTCATTGGGAGTCAGCAACATCAGATTGCCCGTCTTGTATGCGATCCGGTGGCTATTGATGCTTAAAAAACCGTTGCCTGAAATAATGTAAGCCATCTGGAAGAAAGTAAGCTGCAAATCTTTCAGGGGACAATCATCCACCTTCCTATACAAGACTTCCAGGGATTGGTGGATATTTTCTTTTTTGTTTTCAAACATGCGGCAAAAATACCTTTTTATAGTGAAGTTGTACCGAAAAATTGGAATTATTCGGTATAGTTTTACAAAAAAATAAAACACCCATGTTAAGAGTTGATCAGACCGGGAAGAATACGGTCGCTTTGATAGCAGTATGTTTAGCGGCCCTGATGTTTGGCCTGGAGATCTCCAGCGTACCAGTGATACTTCCAACACTCGAAACGGTCTTACACAGTGATTTCAAAGAAATTCAATGGATCATGAATGCTTATACGATTGCCTGCACTACGGTACTGATGGCCACCGGCACCCTGGCCGACCGCTTTGGTCGGAAACGGGTTTTTATCATCAGCATTTTGTTATTCGGCATCACGTCATTGTTTTGCGGTCTGGCACAAACCACGCGTGTGCTGATTATCAGCCGGTTCCTACAGGGAATGGGCGGCGGAGCGATGCTGATCTGCTCTATCGCTATCCTTTCACATCAGTTCCGGGAAGGACTTGAGCGGGGTAAAGCGTTTGCTATCTGGGGCATCATCACGGGAGTAGGGTTGGGTTTTGGCCCTATCATCGGAGGGGCTATAGTAACGGTGTTCAACTGGCAGTGGGTGTTCCTGGTTCATGTGGGCATTGCCATGATCACTGCAATTCTTGTATTCAGGGGCGTACAGGAATCACGGGACCCGCAGGCCAAAAAACTGGATATTGCAGGGATTATCTCTTTATCACTGGCAGTATTTGGCCTGGCGTATTTTATTACGCAGGGGCAGGCTATCGGATTCAAGAGCATCAAGGGTCTTGGCATTCTTGGGGCTACTGCACTGAGTTTTATTATTTTTTTGAGGGTGGAAAAGAAGCATGCTCACCCTATGTTCGATTTCTCCGTATTCAGGATCCGCCGCTTCTCCGGTGCTATCATTGGCTGCATCGGCATGAATTTTAGTTTCTGGCCATTTATGATCTACCTGCCGATCTATTATCAAAGCGCTCTCGGCTATGATATCATCACGGCTGGATTATCTTTACTGGCTTACACACTTCCCACCCTGGTGGTACCACCTTTGGCAGAACGACTTACGCTCCGCTACCAGCCTCGCAATATTATTCCTTCGGGATTATTGATGATCGGGCTCGGCTTTCTGCTGATGCGCTACGGTAGTAGCGTAGCGCATGCCAGCTGGTTGACAATGCTGCCCGGTTCACTATTGGCGGGTATCGGGCTGAGTCTTACGAATACCCCCGTTACAAATACGACCACTGGGGCGGTTACACCAGACCGTGCCGGTATGGCATCGGGCATTGATATGAGTGCACGCCTGATCACTTTAGCCATCAATATCGCCCTGATGGGATTCATCCTTGTGGAAGGAATTTATTCCTACCTGGAAAGCGTTCTTTCCGGGTCTGTTGCCCCTTCCCAGTTACATACGGCAGCGGAAAGGATAGCCGCAGGGCTTTCTGCAGCGGACCTGTCCGATGCTATCGTACATGCTGCACTGGCGCAGGGGTTTGGCTGGGTCATGCTTTTTGGCGGAGTTGGCGTATGTATCCTGTCCCTGGTCAGCTTCCTGATCTTTGGTCCGAAAGAAAAAACTGCGGTCGGGGTTTCTGCCTGAGGGTATATGGCTATAACACGAATAGTCAGGATTAGTCCAAACCGTGCAACTAGTGTATCGAAATCGCACGGGCCCCGGAGGTTATTGTTGCTATGCCATTGACTATCAATTACCTAAAAGCTGGTATTTTTTTTGGCAGGAAAGAGTATGCTCAAAAACTATCTTACCATCGCCTGGCGCAATTTGTTAAAGAACAAATTGTTCTCCTCGATCAATATTATCGGCCTAGCCACCGGTATGGCGATCGCTCTGCTGATCGGCATGTGGATTAACGACGAACTTCAGTTCGATCTTTATTACAAAAACCACGACAGGCTGGCGCAGGCTGCGGTGCTACCCAGTGACAAAGGAGTTACGTATACCAATTTGACCATACAGATGCCTTTGGCCAACGAGCTTCGTACGAAATACGGGAAAGACTTGAAATATATATCCCTCGTTGCCGGGCGGGGGGCACATATACTGGCGGCGGGTGATAAAAAGTTATCTGGCGTAGGCATGTACGCACAAAATGATTTCCCGGAAATGTTCTCGCTAGACATGGTGAAAGGTAGCAGGAATGTCCTGAAAGATCCTTCGACTTGTTTGATCTCCCAGACTATGGCGATAGCGATCTTTGGCTCGCAGGATCCGATCAACAAGACGATCCTTATCGACAATGGCTTCGATCTTAAAGTGGGTGGCGTTTATAAAGACCTGCCCGAGAATACCACGTTCTATGAGACCGCCTGCATCATGCCCTGGGATAATAAGGCGAATTGGTTCAATTCAAAGGACCCGCAGAGCAATTGGTATAACCATTGCGGATTCCTTTATGTCCAGTTGAAAGATAATGTGACCATGGAACAAGCTGCTGCTTCCGTAAAAGACGCTCCTGTCAGTCATATCCAGGGATATGTAGAAAATGCTACGCTGTTTCCCCTGGATAAGCTTCATTTATTTAATGAGTTCACCAACGGTAAGATGTCAGGGGGGCGGATACAGGATGTCTGGCTTTTCGGCATCATCGGGGTATTTGTGTTACTGCTGGCTTGTATCAATTTCATGAACCTGAGCACCGCCAGGAGCGAACGTAGGGCAAAAGAGGTGGGCATCCGCAAAGCCATCGGTTCCCTGCGCCGACAATTGATCGGGCAGTTCATCAGTGAATCATTGGCAGTGGCCTTTTTGTCCCTGGTGCTGGCGCTTGTCCTGGTAAAGCTTTCCCTTCCCTTCTTCAATGGACTGGCGGACAAACAAATGTCCCTGCCCTGGAGCAATATTTATTTCTGGGAGGTCCTTCTTGCGTTCACATTCCTGACTGGCCTGGTGGCGGGCAGCTATCCTGCCTTTTATTTGTCGGGTTTCCAGCCGATCAAAGTGCTCAAAGGTACTTTCCGGGTCGGTCGTTTGGCCGCTGTGCCGCGGAAGGTATTGGTGGTAGTGCAGTTTACCGTATCCGTTACCCTGATCATCGGAACGATCATCGTTTTCCGCCAGATACGATACGCAAAGGACAGACCAGTTGGCTATGATAGGGAAGGGCTCATTACCGTTGAGATGAATACGGGCGATCTCCAAAAGAATGCCGAAACCATCCGTAGAGAATTGCTGCAAAGCGGAGCCATATCGGACCTGGGGAAAACCAATAGCCTTCCCACTGAAATAAGTTCCAATAATGGCGGTTTTTACTGGAAGGGAACCGCTCCCGAAAACTCCATTAATTTCGGGACGCTTAACGTAGATTACGACTATGGTCATACAGTGGGCTGGCAGGTGGTGCAGGGCCGGGACTTTTCCAGGAGTTTTCCCGCCGATACGGCTGGCATCATGGGTGGAGTCATCCTGAATGAAGCGGCGGAAAAAGCGACAGGACTCCAGCATCCTGTCGGGGAAATAATCAACTACAAGGGTAGTATCTTTGCCAATGTTCCGCACGTCATCGTAGGAGTGGTAAAAGATATGGTGATGGAATCTCCTTATAAAAAGCCAACACCCGTGATGTTTTTTTGTAGTGGTTGGATGGGCACCATGGTGATTCGGATCCATCCGCAGATGCCCGTACGAGAGGCGCTGGCTAAAATGGAGCAGGTATTCAAAAAATATAACCCCGGCAGCCCGTTCGAATCCCATTTCATCGATGATATCTATGCGAAGAAGTTCTCAGATGAAGAACGTGTCGGCCGCCTGGCGGGCATTTTTGCTGTTTTGGCTATTTTTATCTCCTGCCTGGGTTTGTTTGGCCTAGCTTCATTTATGGCGGAACAGCGCGTTAAGGAGATCGGTGTGCGTAAAGTACTGGGGGCAACTGTTTTCAATTTATGGAAGCTATTGTCGAAAGATTTTTTGGCCCTGGTCGTACTTTCCTGCCTGATCGCCATTCCGCTGGCCTGGTATTTCCTGCATGCCTGGTTGCAGAAATATGAATACCGTACGAACATCAGTTGGTGGATCTTTGCCGCCACGGGAGCCGGGGCCTTGGGAATCACGCTATTGACAGTAAGCTACCAGGCTATTCAGGCTGCGCTGTCCAACCCGGCGAATAGTTTAAGAAGCGAATAATTTTTTTCATGGAAGGAGGTTGTTACATAACTATAAGTATTACTTAGCCTTTACCCAAGCATCTCGGGCAAGTTATTGGCATGGGAGATTCTGATCGTTTAAATAGGCGGGTCCACCACATGGTGTGTCAAATTAACCAAAAGTTTGAAAGATTTGTGCAAAATATGTTGATTTCGCTGAGAGAGAAAGAATAGAGTAAATCTGGGAAGAAAAGCACGAACAATCTAACAAAAAAGGGAAGAACCAAGCAAAATATCGCCTAATTCTTCCCAATTTGGAACGAGCGGAAAGGGGGGACAGTTTTCGACCCTTTTTACACGTGATTTAGGAAGGATAATACAGTTTATTACCGAGTCTGACCCTATTGTATCTGATTATAATCTATCGTAAAAAAGTCTGCTAATTTGTCAATTAACCTTTTCGGATATTGGATTGCTTTTGGCAGCTTTTGGGTCTACTAGGGTATTCTGCCCGGCAGAAAGTAGCCAGGTTCCATTTTTTTTCACGTAAATTAGAATTAATAAATTGTCGGTTTCGGGCGTTCTATTAGTCACACGATCGATTCCGTCAGGAGGAAAAAGGGAGCCAACATGACAATTCAAATGAGCAATGGCGACATCATCTGTCAAAAACCGTATCTTCAAACCTGTTTTTGCGAACGGCACGCCTTTGAAGAAATGATCAAAAGTAACTTGGTGCGCTTTTTTCACAGTGTCTCTTCCTTTCCACTACATACCTACAATGTTTACCCATTCAACATCGCTAGTTGCATATTGATCCATATTTTTGAATTCCCTGGTATTCCAGTCAGAAACCAAACGATCAACCTGACCTCCAATCAATCTTTCATCAATCTGATTGCCAGACGATTTTTCTCCATTTTGGGCACAACAAAATAGGCTCTTAAATATCAATGCTATAAAAAGCGTTGTTCTGAGGATTGTCATTTTTTAAATTTAAAAGCGAGTATTTGCCTGGCTTCATCAATTATTTTTTGTTGTAATAATGAAGGGCTTTGCGGCTTAGATAAGAATGCTTTTTGGCTTTTGCTGATTGTATGAATTTTTTCCTGCTAGTTTTTTTGAGTCTAGTGGTTGAACATTGCTCGTAATCAAAATCCTTCCTGGAATCGCCCCAAATATACAAAGCTTGGGATTACTTAAAGAGGTATTTTACCGGTGGCGGAATCCAGTATGCCATTATCGTAATCTAGTGAGCAGTTGCCAGACACACTGCGGGTAGGGGCAAGATTATGGAATTTATAGCCAAGTATTGCCGGAATAGGCCCGGATGGGATGTAGGTTAAGATTTTGCCCCATCCAATTAGCATTATTTTAACTCCTACGCTCTTGTGGCCGCCGCCAATATTGCTGACTTTTATCCAGACACTAATTAGCAAAATATGCGAATAACCATTGGTTCAGCAATAATCTCCCTTTTTTTTCATGCGGTTTCTGCTAGTTCAATATTACCAAAGCTTTCCGGCCATCCTGGTATAATGACTCATATGCGGACAAATTTAACCCTACTCAACAATCTGTGTGCAAAACCGCCCGAAAAAAAAGAACGATATGAAAAAAGAAATGAGACAATGGGGCTGAAACCTTTAAACGACAGCGATACAATAATAAAGATTAAGGCCCAAAAGCTACTTCGTCACCTGCACGAAATTAATAAATACCCTATGGGTGGCCACGATACGCTCATTGACTTAAATGGAGACCACTTCAAGGATATTCTAATTGAGTTTTATAGCCTTGCGGGTACCGGCGAAAAAAATTGTATAAATGTTTTCTTATATGATAAAGTAGAACGAAAATTTATTGAAAACAAGCAGTTGAACCATCTTTGCAATCCGACATTTTATTTTAAAAAAAAATAGTAACCGGATATTACATTGGTTATGGAGGAGGTGACGCTGTCAAATTAAAATGGAGCCGACTTAAACTGGACACTCTGGAATTGATCAACGTGGAAACTCTGCATAAGTCGGGAAATCCAAAATTTAAGCTCGAGATTCATAATTATATTAGCAAAAAGAAAATGGTGGCTCTTTCTAAAATACTTAGTTTACCCAAAGAGTATAAGTATTGTACATATAGGTCAATCATTGAAGGCAACGGGTCTAAATAACAATGCTAAGAAAATTTATTTAAATTTTATTGTAAGAGATCAATTGCGGTTTCCTTTTACTTAATCAAACATAAATAGGAAGAATCAAGCACAATTCTACTCAATTCTTTCCATTTCGGCCCAATGCGGAGAGTGTGGGATTACCTTCGCCCGTTCCCGCGGGACTCGGTGATCCCGGGGTGGGGGAGGCTAGATCAAAAAGAATGCTTACACAACCGCTGGATTGTCCATTATGAAAAAACAAACTTTCTTATTGGTCAAAAAAATGGAGAGCCTTCATAATTATCCGGATATAATATGCGGACTTGGCCAGAACTCAATCCCTCTAGGGAATCTTCATCCTCAATAGCAATTATGTAAGGTCTGTTTATTTGTTTCTCTAAGAGTGCTGTATTTATGGTATTGACAGCAAGTGGGTAGGAGACGGCGTGAAAGAAGAGATTTACCGACCCAGATCCAATATCTCCACCGGTTATAGCGCCATTTCCCGTCCAAAATAGGTATTTGTCGAGATAGTCCCATATTTCATTCCGGAATTTCAAATCATCCCCATCGCCCCAGCTATCACTAGTTTTGAATTGTAAAATCAACTTGCTGATTAATTCATATTCATAATATGCTTCCTTTTTCTTCTCGTCAATAAGCATTTGATAAATTTGTTTGGTTTCCTCCAGAGATTTACCCTTGATCTCCTGATATTCCCCAACTGCCCCTACTTCTCCATGACAAACGACAAGGCCGATTGGCTCTGAAGTTCCGTATATCTGCCAATATTGGATTGATTCATCTTTGGCGTGATACAATTTTACCGTTGTGAACGGGTTGACTGGTGTTAATAGCTTTAATAACTTGTCAATTGGCATTAAAGATTTCTGTTGAAAAGACAACAAGGGGTCATAGGCTTCTGATGTAGTCGTCAGTTTTCTCAATAAATCTGTAAAATAATCGGTCAAGGTGAAAATATCTTCCATTGGGTGTAGACCAATCTGCCCTACCATACCTTGCATATCGATATGCCATATAAGATTTACTTCTAAAGCGCTATCGAGCAAGTCTTTATTGATTGTCACTACATCAAATGCTACAAATGAATTTTCGTTTCCAAATTGATTAACCCATAAAGAGCAAGTAGCAAAATAGGATGGTTCCGGGACATGGTCTCCATAAAAATCAGTGAAAGCAAGAAAATAATCATAATTATTATCCCCTGAAACGAAAACCCCGATATATTTTTCGTTAGTTGTCTTGATAGTAAGAAAGTCACCATATACATAGCCCATGTGTGTTATTTTGGGTCAAAATAATAAAAAAACGAGATACTTCTTCTAGGCGATGATAATAGACAATATGAGTCTTCATCTGTTTTTATAAAATATTTTGTAAAGTGAAAACAATTATTACCTTTGCATCATCATGAAAAAACAAACGTCATATTGTAGTACGTACAGTTCCTTTACAGAAGGAATAGACCGAGCTATGTTATGATGTAAACTATAAAAACATTCACAACCCGCTTGGTTACTTACCAAGCGGGCTTTTTGTTTTGTGCCTGTCGCAAAGGTCCTCTATGCGCTGCATTAAAGATGCAGGGATGCGGGATCGTTACCCAGGTGGCATACCAATGGGAGATCGGCTACGATGGTGGAGTAGCGCCGGACTGTAAATCCGGTACATAAGAAACACAACAGGTTCGAATCCTGTGTCTCCCACTATCGGAGAGTAGGCAAATGTTGGTTTGTTGCGGCATCCTGCTAAGGTGTTCCGTGTAACAACGGCGATGGTTCGATTCCATTGCTCTCCGCTAATGAGCATGTACCCAATGTTGGTATAGGGAATAGTCTGCAAAACTATAAAACGGCGGTTCGATTCCGCCCATGCTCTCATATTGAACTATTAATAGAATTAAATATGCTGAAGGACTTGAATGAAGATCAGGCAAAACTAGCTGAATTAATGAGCTGGATATCCGAGGAAGGTTATAGCGCAGTATGGATGAATACTCTTGAATTTGATTTGTGGGAAATAATAAATGGAGGTAATAGAAGATACGGTACCTATGACGTTACTCAAAACGACATTGATCAATTAAACTCACTATCCCAAAAATGTGGTTACTGGATAATTTTTGATGATGTCAACGATGAAACGGCAATCGACTTGAAAACTTGGGAAATAATATATGCTGATCAACGCAAAGCAAGTAAAAGGCGATTCTGACAGGTTTTACCCAAAAGGTCATCTAAATTTCTCCATCAAGCCCATCATATCCGCACTGATCTTATAATCCAATATCTTCGCATAGTGCTGCGTAGTCCTCAGATTCTTATGCCCTAACATTTTTGATACTGTTCCCATCGGAACGCCGTTACTCAGAGTAATCGTTGTAGCAAAGGTATGCCGGGCTATATGGTAGGTCAAGTTTTTACGAATTCCGCATAGATCGGCAATTTCTTTCAGATAAGCGTTCATTTTCTGATTGCTAAGTACGGGTAGAACCTTATCCGTTAGCAGACATTGGGGGTGTTCTGCATAAAGGTCTATGATTTCCTGAGCATTGGGTAGGAGAGGAATGCGTGAGAGGGTATTTGTTTTTTGCCGGTTGGAAATATCCATTTCCCACCGTCAATACCGATACTTATCTCCGAACGCTTCAACTTCTGTACATCTGCATAGGCAAGCCCGGTATAACAGCTAAAGAGAAAAATATCCCGTACATGATTCAGCCGATCAATGGGATATTTTTTATTCCCTAAAGCCTGTAATTCTTCATTCGAGAGAGCATGTCGTTCCACTTCCTTTTTTTGCCATACTGAATCCGGAGAAGGGATCACGGGGCAACCAACCATTTTGTAAACACCGTTTGACGATCTTCCGGAAATTAGCCAGGTATTTCATGGTGGTATTATGGTCTCAGTTACGGACGCTTTTGATCCAAAACTCATATTCCGTAATAAATTCGTAGTCCAGTTTCCGAATGTCTATATCTGATACCTTATATTTCCATTCCAGAAAGGAACGGGTATGTTTAAAAGAGGTGATATACCGTTCCAGAGTGCCGGGAGCATATCCTTTCCCTACCAAAGCGGCAATCTGGTCATTATTTATGGTGCCGGAAAATCTCCATCAACATACGTGGCCGGTCGTTCGCATCTCTCTGACCCATCAGCATGTTTCTAATAGTTTCGGCAGTGATCGTCTTATTCTGATCAATCAACCTTATTTTGATTTCGTAAACTTTCTCCTGCAAGGTTTCCAGGTAGGCATTCAGATGTTTGATCGTGTCTTTGTTCCCCGAGGCTCTTTCTGCCTTCTGATTCCACCGGAGGGGATCGCATTTTCTTTTCGTGGATAATTCAACGGCAGCTCCATCGACGGTTATACGCAAATAAATGTGAAACTCTGCTGTGACAATTCCTTTTGGCTTTTTAAGGAAAAAAAGCAAACCAAAACTCTGCTCAATCATGACTCATTGCTTTTAGATGATAAAATTACGATTTACTAACAGTTACGCATAAACTTTAAAATTCATAAAACGTTAATTATTAATGTTTTACAAAGGTTTAAGTGCGTAAAATGAAGTAAAGTGAAATACACCACGAATGACGCGTTTAAATACACCGAAAAAGGAGGTAAAACTGAGTCAGCGTAAAAACCAAAAAGCCAGCAAACGTTTGTCGTTGCAGGCTTTTTATCTTTTAGTTAATCTGACTTAACTGTTAAACGCGGTGAGTGCGGGATTACCTTCGCTTCGCTCCGGTGATCCCGGGGTGGGGGAGGCTAGATCAAAAAGAATGCTTACGGCACTTTCGTGCCTGGCATTTTACATTTGTCCACTTAGGCGAACACGTTCGCCACGTTCCCAAATGCAAAATGCCCACGCTTTCAGCGTGAGCATTCATTTTGATCTGCGGAGAGAGAGGGATTCGAACCCCCGGAAGTGTAACCTTCAACGGTTTTCAAGACCGCCGCATTAGACCGCTCTGCCATCTCTCCGGGCGCAAAATTAGGGTCTCTGGCTAAACAACCAAAACTTTTTCCAATTTGTCCGTAACTTTGTCAAAATTTCGTGGTTGAAGCATCTAAAAGCTGTAAATAAATATTTTTGGAAGTATCGCTTGCGTTTTTTGTTGGGGATCCTTTTTATTATCTTATCCAACTATTTCCGCATTCTCAGTCCACAGGTTACCGGCTATGTCGTCAATTCCGTCGAAAAGGAATTGCGGGACAGCGTTGCGGCCAGGCATATGGCCGCCCATCAGCTACCGGATCGGAATGCAGATGCCAAACAACGGCTGGATGACAAAAAAGATACTGCTAACTATGATATTCTGGTAAAAAAGTTCATTCACACCCTTAATGCCAGCCAGCCCTCCTTTGGCAAAAAAGTAGCGCTTTGTGGCATTACCCTGCTCATTCTTGCCGTGATCGGCGGCTTTTTTATGTTCCTGATGAGACAAACGATCATTGTTATGAGCCGGCATATCGAATATGACCAGAAGAACGAGATCTTTGCCCATTACCAACAGCTCGATATCAACTTTTACAAGACCCATAGTACGGGTGATCTGATGAACCGGGTGTCGGAGGATGTAAGCCGGGTAAGGATGTATACAGGCCCGGCCGTCATGTATCTGGCCAATCTGCTGGTCACCATTGGCTTCAGCCTCTTTTTCATGCTGAAAAAGGATCCGCTGCTCAGCTTGTATGTTCTGACCCCGCTCCCCATTCTGGCTTTCACTATATATTATGTCAATACCATCATTCATAAGAAAAGTGAACATATCCAGGCCCTGTTGAGTAACCTGACCACAAACGCCCAGGAATCCTATAGCGGTATCCGGGTTATTAAATCCTTTGTTCAGGAAAAGGCCATGCTCCGTTTCTTTGAACGGAATAGTGAAGATTACCGTAAAAACGCGGTCGGCCTTGCCAAAGTGGAATCGATCTATTTTCCATCCATGGGTCTTATGATAGGTCTGAGTACCCTGCTGACTATTATGATAGGAGGGATATATGTCATTTATGGTAAACACAGCACCGATATCGGTACGATCACCGAATTCGTTATTTATATAACTATGCTCACTTTCCCGGTGAGCGCTATCGGATGGGTCGCCAGTATGATTCAACGGGCCGCCGCCTCTCAGAAAAGGCTCAATGAGTTCCTGGATACTGATTCCCGGATAAAGAATCCGCCGGAGGCAATTGTAAAGAAGCTACAGGGAAACATATCTTTTGAACAGGTGGATTTTGTCTATCCCAATACAGGTATCCAGGCATTGAAACAGTTCAGCCTGGAGATAAAAAAAGGGGAAAAGGTGGTAATCATCGGTCGGACAGGAAGCGGTAAAACTACTGTAGCCCAGCTTTTGCTGCGCATGTATGACCCCGGAAATGGCAAGGTACTGGTGGATGGAACCGACATCCGGGCTCTTAACCTGCAGGATCTTCGGCGCCAGATCAGCTATGTTCCCCAGGACATTTTTCTTTTTAGTGACACCGTTTCGGGGAATATCCAGTTCGGGCTGAATAATAAAGACGAAGAAAAGGTCCGTTTAGCTGCCCGATACGCCAGCGTTGAAAAAGAAATTGAAGGTTTTTCTGCCCGTTATGAGACCATGATCGGCGAAAGAGGGGTGAATCTGAGCGGAGGGCAAAAGCAAAGGATTTCAATTGCCAGAGGCCTGATCAAAGATCCGGAGATCGTAGTGTTTGATGACTGTCTGAGTGCTGTAGACGCTAAGACTGAGAAAGAAATACTTGGTAATTTATATCAATATCTGCAACATAAAACCGCTATTATTATTACACACAGGATATTCTCCCTTTTTGATTTTGACAGGATCGTAGTCCTGGAAGAGGGTAAGATCGTAGAAACCGGAACGCATCAGGAACTACTCGCCCTTAATGGATATTACACCTACCTGTATGAACAACAGCAGGAAGAAAAGGACGCCAACCCGGGCGAGTCGCAAACTTGAGTTATACATCCCCTTGCCAATTAAGTTCTAATTAGGTGGTATAAATCTTTTCGCAAATTTTGTCAATTCGAAAACAATACTATATTTGTGCCTACTTTAGATAGTAATTGTTCAACTGTAAAAAAATATAATTGTGGCGTACGAAAACAACGAAAAAAGGATGGAAAGCGTTTACAGTAAGCGCATCAGAGCTGGAAAACGTAGGACGTATTTCTTTGATGTGAGAGCAACGCGTAGTAATGATTATTATCTTACTATCACTGAAAGCCGGAAAAAATTCAATGAAGATGGCTACGACAGGCACAAGATCTTCTTGTACAAGGAAGATTTTAATAAGTTCCTGAAGGCTTTGACTGAAGCCGTTGATTACGTCAAAACTGAATTGATGCCGGATTTTGATTTCGACGCATACAATCACGACACCCTCCCGGAAACCGAAGGTGGCTTACAAGAAGCCAGTTCCATCGTTGCCGATGAAAGTATCGAAGAGGTCAGTCATATTCCAACACCGACGGCTACCCCTACTGCGCCTGCTACAACCGGAGAAGAAGTAGATAAATGGTAAATTAACCGATACATAATTAAAAATGCCTCTGATCAAACAGGGGCATTTTTAATTATACCAATAAGTCAGCCACTATATTAATACGTCAGCCGCGCCTTTACCTGTTTAAGGTAAATAAGGCATTTTGGATTTACAGGTCTCCTTTTTTCTGCCCGCGGAATTAGTCTGATTTCGTTCCAGCCTTTCAGGAATCCAGGAAAATCCCATCCTGTTTTTTTTAAATATTCCAGACTCCACATAAGGCACGTGGTATAAAAGTACTTTTTGGGCAGGTATTTCCAAGCCACCTTGCTCTTGTTCACCCACATTCCTCTCAGCTTGTTACGGGGTGTCAGCCTGCCTTCAGGGGATTCTTTATGAAGGATTACGGCCCTGTCATCGTACCGGATCCTGAAACCTGCATCCAAAGCGCGGTAACTCAGATCATATTCCTCCATACCATAGAAAAAGTTCTCCGGATAATACCCAACCGTTGAAAATACTTCCCGGCGAATAGCATGGGCGCATCCTGCAAAATAAGCCGTATCGAAATGGTGCCAATCCTTTCTTTCACTAAATCTTTTATGCGGGAATGCAGTCTGCTGAAGGGTCCTGGTATCATAATAATATACCTTGAATGCGGCAATGCCTGTATTTAATCCATTTTCGTCTTGTTCGCGGAAAACAGCCAATATTTGGGCTAAAACGTCCGTGTCCCGAAAAACAGTATCATCATCTAAAAAGATCAGGATAGGGGCCTTACTCTGCTGAATAGCATAATTCCTGCCTCGCGAAACACCCAGGTTTTCGTCTGTAGTAAAATACCGGAAAGGAATCTCAGGATGTTTGCCGATGAAATCTTCTAACGCGGGATAACCGACGGAGGAGCGGTTATTCACGATGATTACTTCTTCCACCTGTTCTTCCAACCCCTGTAATCTGCTTATGTTTTCGGCCAGCATGAACATATCGTCAGGCCGGTTATAGGTGATGATCACAAAGCTAAGAGGCTTTGACATTCGTTATTTTTCTTTAGAAGGATTCCCCTTTTGCCTGGCCGTATTCCAACGTCTCCATTCGATTACGATAGCGCCGATCAGTAACAAATAAGTAAACAAACTGGACCAAATGGACAAGGTGTTCCCCAAATAGTAAGCATGCGGCTCGAACCGGAATTCGATGGAATGCTCTCCGGCTGGAACAGGCACCCCTCTCAGGATATAGTTAACCCTCAAATAGTCTGTTTTTTTCCCATCCAGATAAGCCTCCCAGCCTTTGTCATAATAAACCTCGCTGAAAACTGCGAACTGGTTGGTCCTGGCAGAAAACTTATACGTTAATTTATCATTCAGGTTCTCCGTCAACCGAATCGATGCCGCTGAATCAGGTTCCGGTTGAAATTTGATAAGGCTGGCGAATTTTTGCTGAATTATTGCCGTGTCTCTCACATTCACGCTGTCAAGCGCTTTCATTTCTTCATTTCCGTCCTTTACAAAATGGATGCCTTTCACCAGCCAGCAGGGCCCAAAAGCGGCAGGATTAATCCTTGCCTGAGGCTGCCTGGTAGCAGGATCAGATTGTATGAAATATTTGGTGTTCAGCATATTGTACACCTGCATATTTCCTTTGGATAATTGCCCATCTATAATATCTTGGTACAAGCCCAATTTGGCAGGAGAATAGCCACCGATTGAATTATGATGATAGGAGGTCCGGGCATCTTCAAACGGACTTTGTGAAGACTGATCGAATACTCTGAAGTTTTGATCAGGATCTGCCTTGATCTGAAGATCTGCGGCGGTAGGTGTAAAGGAAGATTCGAA
Source organism: Flavitalea flava (assembly GCF_054461575.1). NCBI lineage: Bacteria > Pseudomonadati > Bacteroidota > Chitinophagia > Chitinophagales > Chitinophagaceae > Flavitalea > Flavitalea flava. The sequence goes on along the minus strand of NZ_JBTLQH010000036.1, from coordinate 11,666 downwards.
ATCAGCCTGCTCGATAAAACTTTCCTGATTCAGATAACGGGTTCCGATAGCCAGCAGGTCATAGGTGCTCAGTACGGTCAATCCAGCTATCAGAACGAATGATTTAAGTTTTCCTTTTATATAAAGCCCCAGCAGAGCGGCAGCGGCAGCCATCAATAAAATGGTTCTGATCAGATCTGCACCATAAAGAGATTGCCGGTCGGACTGGAGGTCTTTCATTAAGGCATTGGCCGTTTCATTCGCCTGTGCCTGTATTTCCTGGCCAGGTTGTTTGCCTTGTGATAACATTTGCATTTTGCCCTGCAGGAACCTTTCCTTCAATCCGGCATCCCCGACTCCTTTATAATCGTTCATAAAATAGAAACCGGTCAGGACGATCAATAATCCTCCGACGATAAACGCCGCGGTTTTGAATTTTTTCCAGATCAGTTCATTCGATTCTCCTCCGTAAAGCAGCTCATTTAGCCCCAGGGCGCCCAATAAGGGAAAAGCAAATTGAGGCATTACCAGAGATGTAGAAGGGGCTCTGAACTTATTATAAAAAGGTAAGTGGTCGAACAGGAAATAATTAAGGGCAGGAAAATTCTTACCCCAGGAAAGGGCGATTCCCACCACAGCTACACTTACCAGCCACCATTTCTGCCATCCTTTCAGAAAAACCAGCGCAAAGAGAAAAAGAAGGCAAATAATGCCTCCAAGATAGACGGGGCCTTGGGTAAAAGGCTGAGCCCCCCAATAAGCAGAGCCGTTGGCATATTGCAAAGCGTTCTCCTGCGGCATGGAAAATTCCTGGCTGAGTTTTTCGGCAAATTTAGAATTGTCACCAATCTCCTTTCCTCCATTGCTGCCTCCATAAATACCAGGGACGGCTAGGGTAAAGGTTTCCCCTAGCCCATAACTCCACTGAAAAGCATAATCCTTGTTTAATCCGTCCTTGCCTTCGATCTTGCTGTTGGTATTGGTCAGTTCTGTTCTACCCCCACGCATGGTCTCTTTGGTATATTCCTTAATGGCAAGAGTGCTGGTCATACTTGTCGCAAAAGCGATGACCCCGGCGAAGATAGAAATGACAAGCCCTATTGCTGCATCTTTGATCTGTTTCTGCCGGAAGGAATGAATTAAATAAAAGACCGTTAACAGCCCCATTGTGATAAGGGTATAATAGACGATCTGCAAGTGCTGCGATCCGATCTGCAATCCCAGGAATATGGTCAGCAAGGGCATTCCCCAGATATATTTACGCTGAAAGATCAGCAAAAGGGATGCTATTACTGCAGGTGCATAAGCGATGGCTATCATTTTGGTGACATGCCCGGTTACAATGATGACCGGGTCATAGGTGGAATAAGCATAGGCAAGGGCTCCCAGGATACCTATCCATGGGTTGATCCGAATAACTTGGGTAAGTATATAAAAACAAATGCAGGCCAAAAAGAAAAAGTTGATAGGCTGGGGTAATCCAGGGTTTAATAAATAGCCTACATATCCAATACTTACATTAGAGGTAGGATCAATGGCAATCGTATAGGCTGGCATACCCCCAAACGCACTTTCCGTCCACAATGGAAAATGCCCGTGCTTTTCCTTATATTCAAAAGATTTCTGGGCCATTCCCTTCCAGTTTACCATATCGGACTGGGATACTACCTTTCCTTCCAGGGCAGGTTTGCAATAAACAACGGCAACAACCAGGAACACCAGAATGGCGATAACATGCGGAAGCGCTTTTTTCAACAAGGGAGAATTCATAATTGAGATCTGATTATTCCCGGCAAAATAATGGAATTTTGCTTAGAATTACGGATTTTTGGTTAAATATGCAGTTATTGCGCCTTCTTTCCCGTGTAGCATTTATTTGCAATGTTTGTTTTCTCCTTGCACTCGTTATCATGGATCTTCCTCATCCGCTGGAAGGGGCATTGGTATCCCTGATCATTATCCTTGGATATGTTCTGGCAATGATCGTAAATGCAGTTGTTTGCAGCTGGGTGGCCATCCGGTTAATAACCCGTAAGCCAATAAAGGAACAATTGCCGCTATGGCTCCCGATTGCTAACTTCACCTTCCTGATTGCGCAAATAATACTTATTTTCAAATGATCCTGAACATAATTAAAGACAAACCGACCAAACTTTTTCTGGGTTTTACTGCTTTTTTTTGCTGCAATGCCCTGATCGCGGAAGCGATCGGAACAAAGTTGTTTTCCCTGGAAAAGGTCCTGGGAGTAAAGCCTGCCAATTTCACGTTATTCGGGCAAAGCGGATTATCCTTTGTCCTTACCTGTGGGGTCCTCCTCTGGCCATTCGAGTTCGTAATAACGGATATTGTGAATGAGTTTTTCGGACCAAAGGCCGTACGAAGGATCTCCATCACGGCTGTAATATTGATCTCTTATGCTTTCGTCATGTATTATCTGGCCATCGGTATCCCTCCTGCGGACGTTTGGCTGGCCAGCAGCAGCAAGCAGGGAGTGCCGAATATCCAGGATTCTTTCAACGCGGTCTTCGGACAGAACATGCGTATCATTATCGGTAGCCTGGTTGCTTTTTTAGTGAGCCAGGTAGTAGATGTGACGGTATTTCACCAGATCAAAAAGAGGACCGGGGACAAACATCTCTGGCTTAGAGCAACCGGTTCTACACTGGTCTCTCAATTAATTGACAGTTATATCGTTTTATTCATTGCTTTTAGTTCAATATTTAGCTGGCAGGTGATCCTTGCTATCGGTATGATGAATTATATTTACAAATTCACAGTAGCCATCCTTCTTACTCCGCTGATCTATTTTGTTGAAAAAAGAATTGAGAAATATGTTGGAACCGAGACGGCCCATAAAATGAAAAGGGAAGCCATGGGTCTGGAAGGAGTGCAACAGGGTTTTTAGTTATCTCTGACGGGTAACTCCATTACATAATCATTCATGAAATAATTATTGCCAATATCGATATCTTCTTCTCCAATTACTGAAAATCCCATTTTCTCATAGAATAGCCTGGCCTTATTATGGCGGTTTACATTAAGGCGAAGGCTTTTAGCTCCCTCCTCCAGGATATTTTCGAGGATGAACTGTATCATTGCTTTCCCCATTCCTTTTCCCTGGTTCACCGGCAAAACATAGAGTTTATGAAGTTTGTAAATGCCGGTTCCTTGTTCCAGAGGCGCCCAGGAGGCAAAACCGATTGGTTCCTCATCCTGCTCTACCATCAGGAATTGATGCCTGTCCTCCAGCATCTGTTGTCTAAGGGAAGCCGGACTGTAGAACTGGTTGATCATATAATCAAATTGTTCCGGGGATATAATGTCCCCATATGCTTTCGGCCAGATCTGCTGGGCAAGGAATCCGATCGTGTTAATATCTTCCAGCTCAGCCATTCGAATGGATAATATTGGGTCCATACTATAAAATTAGGAAATTGTTTGTAATCAGAATAAATCCGGCAGAGTTTTACCGGGATTAAGTTGAAATCCATTTACCGAAGAGGATTGACAGCCGAAGAATCCGTTTTAAAAAAATAGACTGCTCCATCGCCGAATACTTCCTGGCTGACCAGTTTTTTATGATGACTGATAAAGTCAATGCTTAACAGATCCGAATTTATGCTGTCATTAAACCAGACCACATAAAAATGGTCTTCGGCCAGAAATTCCTGCACATCCTTTGGAAAGTCTTTATGTGGAAGCATATCCGAACGGACTCCGGTCAGGAACCAGATTCCTTCATTGGCATTTGTATAAAGGGTGGATTTGAAATGCATTTTCTCCGTGTTATTTCGCACATAATCCATCGTCTCTGAATGGACCCATCCATCTTCGGTATATCCGGGGATACCTGCGTCCTTTACTCCATCCCAGGTCTCATAATCATCCGACAACTGTCCTGCCATGAAAATTGCCCCTCCCATCAGGGCTGCCACCAGCAGCAAACCCCGGCGTAATCCTCTCCAACTGTCCGTTGCAGCCGGTAACCAGCTTGTACTACCCCAAAGCCAGGGAATAAATAGCGGGCACAATAAGCGACTATCCAAGGCCTGAAATCTGGATAAAGTGGCCGAAGCAAGGATGAAAACCGAGTACACCACAAAAAAAGTTATGGCCTGGTGCTCATAGGTTAAGACAGGCGTTTTGCGGATCAGGGGAGCCAGGAAAAGAAAGATAAAAATAAGGATCCAGCATCCACCGATCAGGACATTCAGCCAATAATAATTACCTGAAAAAGGTGACCAATCCCAAAACACACTCCCGAAATCATGAAGATTCCTGCCGAACGGAGTAATCCCTTTTTCCCTGTATCCGGTAAGTGTACCCGTTGCCAGCCTGTTGCGGAATATATTTATCGCCAAAAACGAGGTCGAAAGAAATCCGAATAAGAACAGATGCAGGATTTTTTTACGGCATACCTGATTTCTGTCGCAAAGGATGAGGAGCCCCCCGGTTCCGATGAGGGTAATGCCTGCATATCGGGTAATACAGGCGAGCCCTGCAACGACAGCCATCAGGACAAGGGCTCCTGTAGAAGGAGACAGATGATATCGGCGAAAACTGATCAGGAATAAAAGGATGAGGATCAGGAAAAGGGTTTCAGACCATAAATAAGAGTAAACTTCTAACAGACAGGGGCTAAAGACAATGAAGCTTAACAGGGTCCATTTATACCATTTCCTTCGAACGGAGAACCGGTCCATGATCCATCCGCACAAATAGATCAGGATCCCAAACAATAGGCCATTCAATACCGGTCCGAAGTGTATACAATCCACTCCGGTAAGGAGTAGTATACAGCTTAGAAAAATAGGGTAAAAGGCAGGGAAATCCATCAGCGGAACCTTCGTGAAATCAGCTATTGCGCCATGATCGTGGATATTAGCGGCTGTACTCAGGTAAACAACCGAGTCCGGCGTTATACCAATCCCTCCATGTCGCGTAAACGCATGAATGATTAAAAAACCAATTATCGCGGCTATCAGCCCATCATAATTCCTGAACGGTGAATCGTACTTCATGGATGGCCGTAAAAATAATGAGAAAGGATCTATCAAATGGCAAATTTCGTATGCAAAACAATGAATATTCTGTTGTTTAAACTAATTTCAGGTAATCATAAAGTCTTTTCCATGATCTTTAACCGGTTGACTGTTTGTTTGCTTTTCCTGCTTTATAGCCTGGGTTCGTCTGCCCAGCAATTTGGCGGTAACCCTCCCTCCCTGAAATGGAAACAGATCAATACCGATACGGCCCGGATCATTTTCCCGGCCGGGTTGGATTCACAGGCACAGCAGGTTGCGGCTATTGTCCACCGTCTAAGCAGAACCACCCTGCCTACAATCGGTGGAAAACAGCAAAAGATAGATATCGTCTTACAAAATCAAACCATAATTCCCAATGGATATGTAGGCCTGGCCCCTTTCCGGAGTGAATTTCAGCTTACTCCCGAACAGAATAGCCTCGAACTCGGCAGCCTTCCCTGGCAAAAGCTGTTGGCTATCCACGAGTACCGGCATGTCCAGCAATATAATAACTACCGGGTCGGATTATCCAGCGCTTTTTATTATTTATTCGGAGAAGGAGGGCAGGCCCTCGCCAATAGTCTGGCTATCCCCAACTGGTTCTGGGAAGGGGATGCCGTTTACCAGGAAACTCTGGTAAGCGACCAGGGTCGGGGAAGACAACCCTACTTTTTCAACAGTTACCGGTCTTTATGGGCAGGCGATAAGGATTATTCGTGGATGAAATTGCGTAATGGATCCCTCCGCGATTATGTTCCCGATCATTATCCGATGGGATACATGCTGGTAGCATATGGCCGCCAGCGATACGGTGATCTTTTTTGGGAAAAAGTGACCCTTGATGCAGCTGCTTTTAAAGGTTTGTTCTACCCGCTGCAGAAGGCTATCGAAAAACACGCTGGTATATCCTTTCTTCAATTCCGACAGGACGCATTGAATTACTTCCGCAAACCCCTGGAAAATGAGCATGCCCTGACTGATGATTATGCCAGGAAGAACAAACACTTCCTGGCTAATGAAGAATTCCCTCAATTACTGGGTAAAGACAGCATATTGTATATGCGAAGCAGCTATAAAAAGATCCCTTCTTTTGTGATCCGTGATCTGAAGAGCGGAAAAGAAAAAAAATTGGGAACCAGGGCTATTTCGCTGGATAATTATTTTTCCTGCCGGAACGGAAGGGTTGTGTATGCGGCCTATGAATCCGATCCCCGCTGGGGATGGAGGGATTACAGTGTGATCAGGGTTCTCGATGTTCAAACCGGGAAGGATGCCGCCATCACCAGCCGGTCCCGGTATTTTGCCCCGGATATCTCGGCAGATGGCAGCCAGATTATCACGGTCCAGGAAGGGGCTAACGGAACCTGTGCCTTGCATGTATTGAATGGTCAGACCGGCAGCCTGGAAAAAGATATCCCGAATAAGGACTCCCTTTTTTACACGTATCCAAAGTTTTATACAAAAGAAAAAATAGTTACGGCCGTTCGGAATACGAAAGGGGAAATGGCCCTTGCAACAGTAAATCTGAAAGAAGGCATTACCAGTTATCTTAGCCCTTTTAGTTTCCAGACTATTGCCTATCCATCCATAAGCGGGGATACTATCTGGTTTACCGCCTCCCATAACGGCCGGGACAGGATATATGCGTTTGCGGGAGAGCATCTTTTTTTAGTCCGGTTATCTGGTGATGATCTTTCCACGGGTCAATATGCCTTCCAGGCAGACAATGGAAGATATGCCTGGAGCAATTTTTCAGCTGTAGGTTATCGAATGATAACTATCAATCCCGAACATCTCCGTCTTGAGCCAATAAGTGCAAAGGATTGGATGGAATCCCTTCCGGATCAGGGAATCGACTCACTGAACAGCGGGCCTGTTCATCTGCTTGACAAAATCGGCACTGAGGCTTACCCGGTTAAACCATACCCGGCTTCTTACCGGCTGTTGAATTTCCACAGCTGGAGGCCCTTTATCAATGATCCCGATTACACTTTTTCCCTGGTGAGTGAAAACATTCTGAATACCCTTCAAAGCGAGGTTTTTGTGAATTACAACCGTAATGAACAATACAAACAAATTGGGGTGGATGCCACCTATGGTAAACTCTTTCCCTGGATCGATATTGGGGGAGACTATATCTTTGATAGGAATACGCTTTTCAGGAACGGGAAAATTTACTGGAACCAGGCCGATGCTTACGGTGGCCTGAGTATTCCATTAAGTTTTACCCGCAATAAATCTACTACCAATCTGCAATTGGGTTCGGACCTGGTATTCCAAAAGGATTATTTTACCGGGTTCTATAAAGATTCCCTGAATGACAGGCAATTTACTTATCTGAGGAATTATCTTAGTTTCTCCAACCAGATCCAGCAATCGAAACAGCAAATCTATCCGAGGCTGGCACAGACACTTTTTGTGGGGTACAACCATTCAGTAGGATCGTTAAATGCCTACCAGTTCCTGGCCAGCGGTAATTTATATCTGCCGGGAGCGGCTTTTACCCATAATATCGTTCTGGGCGCCGCCTTCCAGGAGCATGATAAAGGAAATAACGGCGGTTTTTCCAATAGTTTTCCCTTCTCAAGAGGATATTCCGCTGAAAATTTTTATCAGATGTACCGGTTGACCGGTAACTACCATATCCCGTTGGTTTATCCGGATTGGGGAATTGGCAATATCGTATACTTCCTCCGGATCAGGGCCAACCTGTATTATGATTACACCAAAGTATGGGGATTTACCAGGACCGGAGGCACAGCGAATGCCTACTTCCGGTCATACGGATCCGAAGTTTATTTTGATACGAAATGGTGGAATCAGTTATCAGTCGGATTCGGGATCCGCTATAGCAGGTTGGTAGACCCGGATTACGAAGGAAGGGGGCCCAACCAATGGGAACTGATCCTGCCGATCAATTTGCTGGGTAAATAATTCCGAGGAACAGTAAAATATTTAGATTGTTGGTGCTTGTAAATGGGTTGGATTTGCGAAAGATTTTAGTATATTTGCAGTGAGGTTATGCCGTCAGACAACCTAAAAAGAAGGTAATAGGACAATCTATTAAACACACCGTTATGCAATTAGCTGACCTGGATTTTTCAAAGGATTATACCTATGCTGATTATCTGAAATGGACATTTGAAGAGCGCCTGGAACTGATTAAGGGAAAGCTATTTAAAATGAGCCCGGCACCCAATCGGATGCATCAGAAGTTATCTCGTGATATAGCGGGTGAATTATTTGTTTATCTGAAAGGCAAATCATGCGAAGCATATACGGCTCCCTTCGATGTGCGGCTGCCACGAAAATCCAAAAACGACCAGGATATTATAAATGTAGTTCAACCGGATATTTGCGTGATTTGTGATCCTTCCAAATTGGATGACAGAGGCTGCCTGGGTGCGCCTGATATCGTTGTTGAAATTCTTTCACCTGGAAATAATAAAAAAGAACTGCAAAATAAATACGATGTGTACGAGGAAGCGGGGATAAAAGAATATTGGATGGTGGTGCCCCAGGAAAAAGCTTTCTGGCAGTATATTTTAAATAATGATGGTCATTATATAGCATCACGGCCCAAGACCTTGGGGGATGCTGTAACCACCCCAATTTTGCCGGGATTCTCTTTGAACCTGGAAGAATTATTCGGGCAATTACCCTAACTCCTCCAAACTTTCCTCCAACACTTTAATCTTTAGTTCCGCATCCTCTTTCTTTTTCTGTTCAAATTGAACGACTTCTGGTTTGGCATTTTTTACAAAACGTTCGTTGGTTAATTTTTTATTGACTGCCTCCAGGAAACCTTTCAGATAGATCAATTCCTTTTGCAATTCTTCCTTCTGATTACCCGTGTCAACGACCTGTTCGGTAACGATATAAAATTTGTCTTTACCGCTAACAATCGCCAGGGCCCCTGGAATAGGTTCTTTTGTAAAAGCAATGTCCGGTGCGTTTACCTGACGGGCCAGGATGGGTGTGATCAACTGATAGACAGGTTCAATAGCGGATTGGATATAGAGACGTACCGGTTCCTTTGGTTTGATCTGGGCTTTATTCCGGGCATCCCGTAAAGCGGAGATCGATTCCTTCAGCAAAACACCCTGACTAAGGAATTCCGGATTAATCTTTCCTACGGAACCAAATTGTTTTATACAAAGATCATCACCGACAGTTTTTTCCGACAATATATGATAGATCTCTTCGGTTATAAAAGGCATGAATGGATGCAGGAGTTGTAACAATTGCTCAAAGAAACCAAGGGTCCGGTGATAAACCGCAGGTTCAAGCGATTGTTCAAAACCCGGTTTGATCCATTCCAGATACCAGCTGCAGAAATCATCCCAGATGAGCGAGTAAAGGGTCTTCAACGCTTCGCTAAGACGGAATTCTGAAAAGAGTTTTTCGATCTCTTTGCGAACTTCCTGCAGTCTGCTATCGAACCAGGTGACGGCAAAATCTTCATCAGATCCTTGCCCATCTGAAGTTGCTTTCTTATCCTTGCCATTTTGCTGTAGTCTTTCTTCCCATCCCCTGATCAATTTCAAGGCATTCCAAAGTTTGTTATTGAAATTACGCCCTTGTTCCAGCGCTCCTTCATCAAACAACAGATCATTTCCAGCGGGTGAGGAGATCATAATGCCAAAACGGACGGCATCAGCCCCGTATTTATCGATAAGATCCAGGAGATCAGGCGAGTTGCCAAGGCTCTTACTCATTTTCCGACCCTGCTTGTCCCGGACCATCCCGGTAAAATAAACATCCTTAAAAGGAATTCTTTTTTCGACAGGCAGGTCTTCTCCGTAAAAATACATACCGGCCATGATCATACGGGCAACCCAAAAGAAAATGATATCCTGACCCGTGACCAGAACGGAAGTAGGGTAGTAGTATTTAATTTCCGGATTACCGGGATGGGTGATTCCTTTAAATACCTCGATTGGCCAAAGCCAGGAGGAGAACCAGGTATCCAGTACATCTTCATCCTGTTTAAGATCATTAAGGCCAAAAGGAATAGTGGAACCGGCAGGAAGACCGGTCTTGAATTTTTCAAATGCACCTTCTTTGGTAGCCGCTACCCGGAAGGAGCCATCCGGAGCATACCAGGCGGGAATTTGCTGTCCCCACCAAAGCTGTCTTGAAATACACCAATCCTTAACATTTTCCAGCCAATATTTATAGGTAGCTAAAAATTTATCGCCCGGATGGATATTGATATGACCTTCGGTCACTGCCTTTAATGCCGGCTCTGCCAACTCTTTCATTTTTACAAACCACTGGGTAGATATCCTGGGTTCGACCACGCAGTTGGTTCGCTGGGAAAACCCAATTCGGGTTTGATGTTCTTCCTCTTTAACGAGGAGTCCTTCCTCTTTTAATTGTACAACGACCATTTTTCTGGCCTTGAACCGGTCCATGCCTACGAATACTTCAGCTGCTGCGCTTAATGTCCCATCTTCATTTAAAGTATCGATAATGGGAAGCCCGTGTTTCAGACCTAAATTATAATCATTGATATCATGGGCTGGGGTCACCTTCAGGGCTCCGGTTCCAAATTCCGGATCGACATACTCATCGAATATGACCGGTATTTTCCGGTTCACCAGTGGCACAAGGACAAATTTACCGGCAAGTCCCTTATAACGTTCGTCGGAAGGGTTTACGCAAATGGCGGTATCGCCCATGATGGTTTCAGGACGTTGGGTGGCAATGACAAGGCCCCCATCACCACCTAAAGGGGGATTAAGGAAGTCGCTTCCGTCTTCGTTTACAACTTTATATTTTACATAATAAAGTTTGCCCTGCTCTTCTTTATATTCTACTTCTTCATCACTTAAGGCTGTTTTGGCCTGTGGATCCCAGTTGATCATACGCGCACCTCTGTAGATCAGCCCCTTTTGGTAAAGGTCTTCGAACGTGCGTATAACGGCTGCATAATAGTCCGTATCCATGGTAAAGGATACACGGTCCCAATCAACGCTGCAGCCTAATTTTTTTATCTGGTGATAAATTATACCGCCATATTTATCTTTCCATTCATAGGCATATTCCATAAAGGCCGGCCTGGAAAGCTGATTTTTATCAATTCCCCTTTCTTTGAGCATGCCCACCACCTTAGCCTCAGTGGCAATGGAGGCATGATCACTACCCGGTACCCAACAGGCATTGAATCCGCTCATACGCGCCTTCCTCACCAGGATATCCTGAACTGTCTCGTTAAGTGTATGGCCCATATGCAAAACACCCGTTACATTAGGAGGGGGGATAACTACTGTAAAAGAAGGGCGTTCGTCCGGCCGGCTATTGAAATAACGTTGTTTCATCCAATGCTCATACCATTTCTCTTCTGTGGCGCCGGGAATATAATTCTTGCTCAATTCCATATCAGACTCGTTAAACGTGTGTTTTTTAATGGGACGGCAAAGGTACGAATTTGCCTGGGAAGGAGAGCATTTAAGCGGGGTGCTAACTGGCAAAAAAATTCCCCTGAAAGGGGCAGGGTGAACCCCTGGTTCACCAGCCGTAAGGCAAATAATAAGTGGTTTTTTTGGCAGGCGGGGTTATTTTTCAGGGAACCCCGACTGGCAAAAAAATTCCCCTGAAAGGGGCAGGGTGAACCCCTGGTTCACCAGCCGTAAGGCAAATAATAAGTGGTTTTTTTGG
>NZ_JBTLQH010000035.1:0-75747 GCF_054461575.1 Flavitalea flava | reverse complement strand
GATCTTATTGCGGTTATTGAATACATAATCTATCTTATTATGGAGACCAACCCGGTTGGTTTGAGTAGAATATAACCGGTTAAATGCATGCTCCAGGGAAGGGACATTACCGCTTGGTAGCAAAGAACCCGCCTGGGCTCCTGCCACGAGGTATTCAGAATTGGAGCCCCTGTAAAAGTTCTGGTAACTGCCGGATATAACCACTCCCAGTTTCTTATTCAGAAATCGATCTCCTACCGTTATCCCAACTGTTCCGTTGACCGGGGTTGATTTGGAGGTATAATGAAGATTGTTTAAAGGGAAATCAGCCGCTGTTGCCGCATAATCATTTCCATGCATCTCAGCAGGAGATTGTTTGTTGATGCCTGCGTGAGAGAAGGCGCTGAAAGGCCTGTCGTTGAATATAGTGGAATAGCCTGCCGCCACATTGGCCGTAAGCATGAATTTATCCGGAGCATTTTTCATGACCAGGTTCATCGTGCCTCCAATTGCATCTCCTTCCATAGTTGGAGTCAGTGCCTTAATAACCTCCAGCCTTTCCAGCATTTCTGAAGGGAATATATCCATAGGGACGAAACGGAATTTATCATCCGGACTTGGAATTTTGATCCCATTAACCAGGGTATTGTTATAACGTTGGGCCATGCCCCGGATAATAGCATAACGGCCTTCTCCGCTGTTATTTCGCTGGATGGTCACCCCGCTCATACGTTGCAGGGCATTGGCTACGGTAACGTCGGGAGATAGCTGGATCGTTTTGGCCGAAAGAATATTCTGCACCATATCTGCCCGTTGCTCCAGCCTTCTGGCGTTCTTGTCCGATTCTCCATTGGCCGCAGTAGTAACCTGTACTTCTTTAAGCATGCCTGATTCGGGGGTAAGGGATATAGTAACTTCCTGAATATCGTTGTCGGAATTTACCTGAACATCTATCTCCCTGGATTTTTGGTAACCAACGGTGCTGGCCACCATTTCGTATTTGCCAGCTGGAATATGCCGGAAGATAAAACTCCCGTCAAGGTTAACGATTGTTGTATACCGGGTATGTTCAAGATGAACGGTAGTACCCGGCATGGCCTCTCCTGTCTGGGCATCGGTGATCTTTCCTTTAATAGTGCCTGCGTAAGTAAGGGTGGCCAGGCAAATCCCGCAAAGGCTGAGGGAAAATGTTTTTCTCAAAAGCATGTAAAAATAGTTTTGCCAAAACTAACTGGATGCCCTACCTGATTTTGTTATCAGAAAATAAGTAATCTTAGTTTAATAGTCAGGTAACAATTTGGTAACGATAAATTGGTATTTAAGTAAAAAGAGAGTGTTAACTTATAATTCTGGATTTTTCTTCAGAATCTGAATTTTCGTCCAGATTTAGTCAGGAATAATCCAGACCAGATCTCCCATGGCAGAAGATATTAAAAGGGGGTTGGAGTGGAAAGTAAAGAGGAACTTAATCGTGGCGGGTTTTTTAAAAAAAGAGAGGGCAATAGAAATTGCCCTCGTGTCACAATTTTTTTGTGACCATTCAAAACTAAAAATTTATATATGTTCTGTAAAGAGAAATCTGTAGGATAAGTGTTAAAACTACTATTCTTCTGGAAGATTTCCAATCCCCCGGGATAGGTTTTTGAGCCCTTAAGTAACGATTTTTCCGGGATCCGTCCATCCTGTACCATGCTGGGAGCTGGATTTCACCTCTTGTCGTCCTCTTGCTTCTCTCTTAGCGTTATAACAAATACCCATTTGCCTGAGGGCAAAACACTTCTTTCTTTCCGGGAAAAACAATCATTTCTGCGGAAGAATTCCTTTTGCCTGCGGTCAAAGCAGCAGTTTGTCCGGATTAGGGATAAAATTCAGGAAGGCCTGAAAATTTGCCTTGTATTTACGTTTGTCCAGTTTATAATAAAATGCCCCTTTTTTGGAATTGGCCTTATCCTTTTCTTTTTGTTTGATCAACAGATCGGTCGATAAGACTTTACGGCTGAAATTCCGGTTATCGAAAGTCGTATCATAAATGCCCTCATACAGGATCTGCAACTGGGGTATAGTGAAACGCGAAGGCAATAATTCGAACAAGACAGGGTGCAGGGCCGCCTTATACCGTAATTGCCGTTTGGCATCCTCTACCATAATTTTATGGTCGAAGATGAGATCGGGCATTTTTTTAACATGGAACCATTCTGCATGATAATCGTCACTCAGCTGTTTCTCATAGGTATGGATATCGATCAGGGCAAAATAAGCAATACTGATCGTTCTTTCAACCGGGTCCCGTAAGGGATCTCCAAAGGCCTCCAGCTGTTCCATGTATACACCCTCCAGCCCGGTCAGTTTTTTTAGAATTCTGTTGGCTGCCTGTTCCAGGCTTTCTTCCAGCTGCAGAAATCCTCCCATCAAACTCCATTTTCCTTTTTCAGGCTTCAGTCCACGCTGAACCAGCAATAATTTTATATCATTCCCGTCAAATCCAAAGATTATACAATCTACGGCTACCAAAATCCGGGCCTGCCCTGGGTAACGACTCATATGATCTGTATTGATTATAGTGATTAAGGTTTATTGTAAGAATCTTCCAAATTACTGCATTTTAGGAAGTCTACCAGAACTTCACATAGATAGCCATCAGGATGGCCAGGGTTATTACGATCAATACCAGGGTGGAAGGTTTGATCCTGAACATTTCCTTATCCAGTTCAAAGGCCTTTGGATTAATTTTCGGACCACCCAGACTGATACCGATCATGACCAGCATGGTAAAGAAAAAGGCCAGGCCCATACAGATCAGGAATGGAATCTGATATACAGTGGTTAGTACCCCATTTACTGCAGCCTGTGTAGGATAGGCAGTATACAGGAACGTATCGTTCCCCAGGATCTGCGGGGCGAATTCATTAAAGAAAACGGACAATCCGAACCCGGTGATAAGACCAGCAATGGCTGCGCTGCCGGTAGTTCTTTTCCAGAACATCCCCAGGATGAACATGGCGAAAACCCCCGGGCTGATAAAACCGGTATATTGCTGAATAAAAGTAAAGCCTCCTTTGCCGCCGATGCCCAGAATGTCTTTCCAGGTAAAAATAATGGCAATGAACATAGAAAAAACAACGGCCAGACGCCCGGTCCAAACCATCTTTTGTTCATCTGCCTCTTTATTGAAATATTTTTTATAAATGTCAAGCGTAAAGATGGTGGAAATGCTATTCACTTTCCCGGCCAGGGAAGATACGATCGCTGCAGTCAGTGCTGCTATGGATAATCCTTTCAGACCGGACGGTAAAAATCCAAGGATGGCAGAATAGGCATAGTCCTTCCGGCCATCTTCCAGTTGGAGGTGGCCGTTCTTATACAGGACAAAAGCTGCAATCCCAGGTAACATGACGATCACAGGCATTAATAACTTCAGGAAACCTGCGAAAAGGATACCTGTGCGGGCGGTCTGCAAATTGGCGCCTAATGCCCTCTGGGTGATGTATTGATTACATCCCCAATAATTCAGATTTACGATCCACTGACCGGCAAAATACATGGCTAAGCCGGGCAGTACGATATATTTATCAATTTCCAACTGTGAAGAAGAAGCTGTTGGTTTATGAAAAATCATATGGAAATGTTCCGGAGCATCCTTCATCAAGGCATGGAAGCCGGCTAAAGCACTGCTGCCGAGACCGAATTTTTCTGCTACGACGGTGAGGGCAAGATAACTGGTCGCCAGGCCGCCGATGATCAGGACCCCAACCTGGATAACGTCGGTATACCCTATTACTTTCATTCCGCCAAGGGTGATAAGGAGGGCAAAGATGGCCAGTCCGATCATGATCAGGTGGAGATTGTCACCTCCGACCAGTCCATTGATGGCAACGGCCCCCAGGTATAATATGGAAGTAAGATTAACGAAAACATATAATAATAACCAGAAAATGGCCATAATGAGTGCCACGGTGCCGTTATAGCGCGTCTTTAAAAACTGGGGCATCGTGTATATCTTGTTTTTCAGATATACCGGTATGAACCAGACGGCGATTATGATCAGGGCGATCGCGGCAATCCACTCATAGGCCGCAACGGCAATGCCGGCAAAAAAACCTTCTCCGCTCATGCCTATGAATTGTTCTGCAGAAATATTGGAGGCGATCAGGGAGGCACCGATCGCCCACCAGGTCAGCGAACCTTCGGCAAGGAAAAAATCCTTGGTATCGGTAACCGCTTTCTTTTTTCGCTGATAGATCCAATAACCATAGGAGGCCACAATAACAAAATAAATGGCGAAGACCATATAATCGGCAAAGACAAGGTTCTTATTCATAAGCAGACAAAATCGTTAGATGTTATAATGATTGGGTTTTATTGGCTGGAATTATTTATTTGCTGTTTTTTCTGGTTTATGAGCGGTTGATCTGATAATAGACTTCGTTCCAGCGCAGCTCGTTGCGGAATTGGTAGAGATCGGTTTTTTTCCCGATCAGGGCGAACTCGATACCGGCCATGTCCGCAAAGTCCTGCAGATGTTCGGCCGTCAGGTTTTGGCTATAACAGGTATGGTGTGCACCTCCTGCCAGGATCCAGGCGGTGCATCCCGTTTTCATGTCGGGATAAGGTTTCCAAAGGACACGGGCCACGGGTAACCTGGGCAATCCCTGGATCGGCGCTACGGCAATCACCTCATTGACCAGGAGGCGGAAACGGTTGCCCATATCGATGACCGAGGCATTGATGGCGGATCCGGCTGCGGAATTAAAAACAAGTCTTACCGGGTCTGCCTTTCCTCCGATGCCCAAAGGATGAATTTCGCAGGAAGGCTTGCCATCGGCGATGGATTCACAGATCTCCAGCATATGGGATCCGAGTACAAGGTTGTTATTTGGTTCAAAATGATAGGTATAATCTTCCATAAAGGAATTGCCTCCCGGGAGGCCACTCCCCATTACCTTCATAGCCCTGACCAGTGCGGATGTCTTCCAGTCACCTTCCCCTGCAAATCCGTAACCGCTGGCCATTAGCCGCTGAGCAGCTATTCCCGGCAATTGGGTCATGCCATGCAGGTCTTCGAAGGTATCCGTAAATCCTTTAAAGTTTCCATTTTCCAGGAAGGCCCTGAGCCCCAGCTCAATTTTGGCGGCATCCCGCAGGGATCCATGGTCTTTGTTTCCTTTCCGGAGCGAATCGGCCAGTTTATATTGTTCGTCGTATTCTTTGACCAGCTTATCGATAGCTCCTTCACTTACTTCACCGATCACTTTTACCAGGTCGCCTATGCCATAAGTATTAACGGAATAGCCGAACCTTAGTTCTGCTTCTACTTTATCTCCATCGGTGACGGCTACCTGCCGCATGTTATCCCCGAAACGTACGAATCTGGCTCCTTGCCAGTCATGCCAGCCGGCTGCAGCGCGGGACCAGGCATTGAGCCTGTCCAACACTTCCGTATCCTGCCAATGACCGGTAATAACCTTCCGGTTAAGCCGCATCCGGGTCATCATGAATCCAAATTCTCTGTCACCATGGGCGCTCTGGTTGAGATTCATAAAATCCATATCGATCTCATTCCAGGGAATATCCCGGTTAAATTGTGTGTGTAAATGGACCAATGGTTTTTTCAAAGCCTTCAGACCGCCAATCCACATTTTGGCAGGAGAAAAGGTATGCATCCAGGCGATAATACCGATACAATCGGGCGCAGAACTTGCTTCCACACAGATTTGATAGATCTCCTCCGGCGTTTTGACGGTGGGCTTAAAAACAACGGTGACAGGTATCTGTGAAGATCCGTTCAATGAACTGGCAATCGTCTGTGAATGGGAAGCAACCTGTTTCAAGGTTTCTTCCCCGTATAGATGCTGACTTCCGGTGACAAACCAGACTTCGAATTTTTTTAGGTTGATGCTCATGTCCTCTTTTCTGTTTGTTTAAGTATTAATACGTATTAATTAGTTATTTGTATTGCGATTTTTCTTACTACCCCTTTAGGGGGCTGGGGGCTATTGCTGCCCGTAATTTATTGCTGCCCATAATAAGAATGAGGGCCGTGTTTTCGTTCAAAATGTTTTTTGATCAGGGAATCCTGCAGCCTTGGCGCATCTTTCCTGATCTGTACGGTCAGGTAGGCCATTTGAGCAACGGATTCCAGAACTGCACTGTTGTAAACGGCTTTTTCCGGCGTTGAGCCCCAGGTAAATGGAGCATGGTTGCCAACAAGGATCATCTCTACTTCCTTATAATTCAATCCTTTTTCCTGCAGGGCATTGATGATCTGAAAACCGGTCTGGTATTCATAATCACCCTGTATCATGATATCGCTCATCGGAGGGGCGCAGGGGATATCCACGGTGGTATGATCTGCATGGGTGGTGCCAAAAATCGGGATATCCCTTTGTGTTTGCGCCCAGGCTGTGGCATACGTGGAATGTGTATGTACGATGCCCCCGATATGCTCCCAATGTTTATAGAGGACTGCATGGGTAAGTGTGTCGGAAGAAGGCCGTAGTTTGCCTTTGACGGTCTTGCCATCAAAATCCACGATCACCATTTTCTCCGGGGAAAGATCCTCATAAGGAACGCCACTTGGTTTGATGGCAAAAATGCCCTGACTTCTGTCGGCGGCGCTGACATTCCCGAAGGTAAAGAGCACCAGCCCCAGCTTGGGCAATTGCATATTGGCTTTATAAGCGGCCTCCTGGATATCCTTATACTTGCTCATTTTTCGTTCTTTTAGCTGAACTTTTTTTAGGACCCTGATCGGCGGCAGGTACGCTGCCGGTTAATTCGTCGATGCTTCAATGAATTGTCCCAATTCTTTATATTTCCGGAAACGTTCGGCATAAATAGCTGAACGGCCGGCATCCGGTTTGTATTCCTTGTCAAAGCCCTGTCCGATAACAGCCATCGCGTCTTCCACTTTTTCAAAGATTCCTGCGGCAGTTGCGGCAAACATGGCAGCACCCAAAGCGCAGGTCTGTTCGGAACGGTGGATGCGGATGGGCATATTCATGATATCGGCCATCATTTGCATGATGAAAGGGGATTTTTTAGCCACGCCGCCCAACCCGATCAGGCCCTTTACGGGAACGCCCTGTTCAGAAAAGCGGTCAACGATGGCGCGGGCACCGAAACAAGTGGATTCTACAATGGCACGAAACATTTTTGGTGCGTCGCTTCCCAGGCTAAGACCGGAGATCACCCCTTTCAGGAGTTGATTGGCGTCAGGGGTCCGTCTCCCGTTAAACCAGTCCACGGCCAGTTCGTTCTGATCTTCGGGAGAGATCACCGAGGCCTGTTGGACCAGTTCGGGAATGATTTTATCCAGGGATTCTGCAACCAGGGCCCTGGCGGTGTCAGCAGATATGACCGATGATTGGGCCAGTATATTTTGAAGGGGCCAGGCGAGTACGTTTCTGAACCAGGCATAGGCATCGCCAAATGCCGATTGTCCGGCTTCCATACCCATCATTCCGGGGATAACCGAACCGGGGACCTGTCCGCAGATCCCTTTTACCAACTTGCCCTCCACCTCATTCAGCGGGGCTACCAACATATCACAGGTGGATGTACCCATCACCTTGCTCAGGTGATAAGCTTCGATCTGACCGCCTACGGCACCCATATGCGCATCCATAGCGCCTACACCAATCACGACCTCAGTGGAAAGGGCGAGACGTTCAGCCCATTCTTTGGAGAGGTGTCCCGCCGCCTGATCTGCGGCATAGGTGTCTTTGAACAGACGGCTGGTGAACCCTTTTAAAAGCGGGTCCAGGGAGGAAAAGAAATCATCGGGCGGCAGGCCTCCGTAAGCAGCGGACCAAAGGGCCTTATGACCAGCGGCGCAGACCCCCCGTTTCATATCTGCCACTTTTTTGCCTCCGGTGAGCAGGAAAGGTATCCAGTCGCAATGTTCCACCCAGGAATGGCAGGCTTTCCTGACTTGTTCGTCTTCCCTTAATATATGTAACAATTTGGCCCAGAACCATTCAGAAGAATAAATCCCCCCGACAAACTGTAAATAATTAATGTCAAATTTTTCAGCATGCGCATTGATCTGGGCGGCCTCCTTTACAGAAGTATGGTCTTTCCATAATACGAACAATGCATTGGGATTATTTTCAAAACCGGGCAGCAGCCCCAGGGGAGTGCCTGTTTCATCGACGGCAACCGGCGAAGAACCGGTTGTGTCTACTGAAATGGCCCTGATCCGGGACGCTACGGATGGCCCTGCCTGTGACAGACAATCTTTAATAGTTTGTTCCAATCCTTCGATATAATCCAGGGGGTGCTGTCTGAAACGGTTGTTATTCGCGTTGCAATAAAGACCGTCTTTCCAGCGGGGGTAATAAAAAATGGCGGAGGCGATTTCCTGGCCGTTACCCGTGTTTACGATGATGGAGCGTACAGAATCAGTGCCGTAATCGACTCCTAAAACAAATTGTTCTTTTTCCATATGGCTGTTCTTCCAGAATTTAGCGTGCTAAGATCATTTGACCGATCATGATTATATCGGGCCTATCATGCCTGCCCGGTATAATTCCTGTCAAAATAACATTTATTTTTTTATTTTATAAAAAATATTTTTTTGGGAAGGGGAACCGGAAAATATTGGGAGGGAGACCGGAAAAAAAGACGTCCCGGAATTGCGGCCTTTCAGGAGGTTCCGGTGGTGATTTTTACGGATGTTGATTCTCCCGCATGTTGTTCCTGAACCTCACCGGCGTTTCCCCGGTACGGCGTTTGAAAAAGCGGTTGAAATAAGCCGGGTCATCAAACCCCAGGGAATAGGCAATTTCCTGAACGTTCAGGGCTGCGTGAAAAAGAGCCTTTTTTGCTTCCAGGATGATCCTTTCCTGTATGAGATCCGATGCGGTCCGGTCTGTATTTGCCCTTACCGTATCGTTAAGTTGTCCCGGAGTGACGTTCAAAAGATGGGCATAACCCGAAACCTGATGGATAGAATCATAATGCTCTCCAATCAATTCTTTCATCCGTTTCACCAGGGACTGGCCATCTGCCGGAAGAGCGGACTGGTTGAACTGGCGTGTATACAGACGGCTGAGGTAGACTAAGAAAATTTTAAGATAGGATTGCAGTACTCCTTTGGTCCAATCTTGCGGTTGTCCGTATTCTCCCAGCATTGGGGTAAACAGGTTAGTTAAAAAGTTAATATCTTGCTCTTCTAACTTCAGGGAATGCCAGTCAGCAGGATTGCGGAGGATGGGCAGTTTTTTCCAGGCAGTTTGTTCATCCGTAGCCAGAAATTCATCGGAAAAGGCAAGGAGGGTGCCATCCACGGGAGGGTTTTTTTCCTTGAGATGGACCTGGTGGGGTTGTGTAAAATATATAAACCCAGGTTGTACTTCATGATGAACAAAATCCACCCAGTGGTGATGGTTGCCTTTTTTTACGAGAAAGAAAAAATAGTAGTCCTTCCTGTGCGGAATAAAAAGGTGGCTGGTATCCTGAATCCGGGCGCCATAAAATTCACGGATCTCAAACAATCCGTTCCCATTGTGGCTAGTCTGCCTCAGGGAATAATTTGGAATATTCCTTTTATGATCGGTCGTAAACAATAGGTTTGAAATTGGCTGATAAAAAAGATGAAATAAAAATTCCTTTTGTAAAGGTAGAAGAAAAGCTGATACCCTTTGGCAATCTGACCGATCCCGCCCTATTAAGACCCTGACAAGCCATTATGGAAAAGAAAATACGAAAGAGGACGCGTTAAATTCGCGCCCCCGGTTACTTTTAGTAAAAATAAATTCAGAACCTTAACCAAACTTTTGTGTCTGTGTAAGATACGTAAAAATTATTCTATCATACTATATACTGATTAAAAAATACGCATTACGTATGTGGGTAATTTCGAAGATATTGATTCATAGAAGTTTATCTTCGCTTTTACGTGTTAGTTATACCAGAAATAGCCTAAATTGGCTTACCCCTCAAACCGCCGGAGAAATGGAAAAAAAGATTAAAATTAACAGGATCAAGACTGTTTTGGCAGATAAAGATATATCGCACAAAGAGCTGGCAAGCAGGGTAGGCATTGCCCCAAATAGCGCCACCAGGATTTGTAACAATGAATTTCAGCCCACTTTAAAATTGCTTCGGGAAATTGCATTGGCACTAGATGTTGATATCCGCGAATTATTGATACCGACCCGGGACAGTTGAGTCCCAATGAAACAATAATAGACGGGAAATGCAATGATTTAGCCGACGATCACTGATGGCCGGTGTGATTTGTATTATAAATAGATTTACTATATTTAATGGCAGTGATTTTTATGTTCGAAAAGGATTGGGCATTTTAGTGGTAATTTGCTTCGAATTTATTATTACCTTAGATCTCGCACTAGCCGCTATTATTTTATCGTCACCCTGACGGGGTTGTGATTTGCTTTCAACGGAGGTATTCGCCATCAGAGATTTGGTGGAGTTGTGATTTGCTTTCAAATATCTAGTACCTTAGGTCTAGCACAATCGAATAAGCAAAAAGGGCAAAAGGATAGGCGTTGTGATTTGCTTTCAAATTATTGAGTACCTTAGGTCTCGCACAACCTTGGGTTATGGGCAATATGGGTAATGAGAGTTGTGATTTGCTTTCAAATTATTGAGTACCTTGGGTCTCGCATACAACGCAGCCTCAGTTCCGGCCTATCAATCACTCGTTGTGATTTGCTTTCAAATTATTGAGTACCTTGGGTCTCGCACAACTGTATGCGGTTTCCTACCTCATCGAAAGGTGTTGTGATTTGCTTTCAAATTTATGAGTACCTTGGGTCTCGCACAACATTAAGTATGAACTTGACCTAGGAATCAGGACACGCGGTTAAGCTGCTTTTGTTAAAGATAAATTTTGTTTCTCAAATTCGTATTCTGTCGGTGATAAATACTGTAACACTGAATGTTTTCGCATCCTGTTGTACCATGTTTCGATATACCTAAAGATTTTGCTGCGGGCTTCTTCTCTGCTGTTAAAAATGCCATTGGGATATATCAACTCCCGTTTAAGCGTCGAAAAGAAACTCTCAGCCCCTGCATTGTCCCAGCAATTTCCTTTACGGCTCATGCTACATAGCATCCCGGCTTTTTGCAGGGCCTCCTGGTACAAATAGCTTGCATACTGGACTCCACGATCTGAATGATGAATAAGGCCAGCCTGAGGTCTTCGTGCCCTTATGGCCATGCTTAAGGCTTCCAGCAGCAAATTGGTCTTCATGTCTGAGCGCATTGACCAACCAACTACTTTGCGCGAAAACAGGTCTATTATCACCGCCAGGTACAGCCAGCCTTCCTGCGTTCTGATATACGTAATGTCCGACACCCATTTTTCATTGGGCCTTGTTGCTGTAAAATCCCTCGCCAGCAAGTTCTCCGCCACCGGCAGCTCATGTGCCGAATCGGTTGTTACCCGAAATTTTCTTTTGTGCACAGCCCATATGTGTTCCTCTTTCATGATCCTGACAATATGGGAGCGGCTACAGGGAACTTGCATTGCTTTTATTGCCTTATAAATCCTTGGACTGCCATACGTCTTTTCGGACTCATAATAGGTCGTCCTGACCAGCGTAACCAACCGACGCCTATGATCTTCTCTTCTTTTGGTTATGCCTCTCCTCCAGCTATAATAGGCGCTGGTGCTGCATTGTAAAACCTGACTCAAGACCAATACCGGATATTGCCCCTCTAATTGCCTGATCACTGAGTATCTTTCCCGGAGCGATTTAGAAAGATACCCGCCGCTTTTTTTAAGATCTCTACTTCCATTTTCAGTCGGGCGTTTTCCTTTTTCAGCTGGCTTAGTTCCGGGTCTATTGCGTTCCCATTACCGGGAAATGCCTTATCTGCATTTCCTGACAGTTGCCGCTTCCAGGTATAGATCATGTTTGGATGAAGGCCCAGATCTGACGCCACCTGAGTAACCCCAGATTTTTCTGCCAGACGGATTGCCTCTTGTTTGAATGCCTTGTTGTAGCTCTTTCTTGCTGCCATTTTACTAAATTAAGATTTTTGCACCTTAACTTAGTGTCCGTCAAAATAAGGCAAGATCAAACATTCTAATTTAATGCAGACTCGAGCAACGGTTGTGATTTGCTTTCAAATTTATGAGTACCTTGGGTCTCGCACAACAGTAATGGATTTCACAAGCACTCCATTAACGTTGTGATTTGCTTTCAAATTTATGAGTACCTTGGGTCTCGCACAACTCTTGTCCCTTTTTTTCGCCATTTCAATGGGTTGTGATTTGCTTTCAAATTTATGAGTACCTTGGGTCTCGCACAACTCCCCTGGCTCAGAAAGCGAGTGAAATGGGGTTGTGATTTGCTTTCAAATTTATGAGTACCTTGGGTCTCGCACAACAGCTATCAGGTTAATACGTAAATCGAACATGTTGTGATTTGCTTTCAAATTTATGAGTACCTTGGGTCTCGCACAACAGGAAACCCAGACGAAGCCGACCAACCTGTGTTGTGATTTGCTTTCAAATTTATGAGTACCTTGGGTCTCGCACAACCTTGTAGCGACCGGTATAACAGAACTTTAGTTGTGATTTGCTTTCAAATTTATGAGTACCTTGGGTCTCGCACAACCTTCGACAGCTTTTGCATAATCGGCAGTATGTTGTGATTTGCTTTCAAATTTATGAGTACCTTGGGTCTCGCACAACAAGGTGGTATTTCATACCCTGAAGTTAAAAGTTGTGATTTGCTTTCAAATTTATGAGTACCTTGGGTCTCGCACAACTCCCGCACACGGAATGCTCAGGGTGGAATGGTTGTGATTTGCTTTCAAATTTATGAGTACCTTGGGTCTCGCACAACATAAGTACATAATTGCCTATCCTAACACTGTTGTGATTTGCTTTCAAATTTATGAGTACCTTGGGTCTCGCACAACGGAAGCCTGTACAGTGTCAGTCTTCAGGTTGTTGTGATTTGCTTTCAAATTTATGAGTACCTTGGGTCTCGCACAACCAGCAGCCCGTTTGTCGCGCATTATTAACCGTTGTGATTTGCTTTCAAATTTATGAGTACCTTGGGTCTCGCACAACTCTTTTGTAAACTTGTATCCCTGCAGAAGTGTTGTGATTTGCTTTCAAATTTATGAGTACCTTGGGTCTCGCACAACACCGGGGATAAAGCGTGACTGTCCGATGGAGTTGTGATTTGCTTTCAAATTTATGAGTACCTTGGGTCTCGCACAACCCCGGGACGGCGGTAACTGCAGGCGCTCTTGTTGTGATTTGCTTTCAAATTTATGAGTACCTTGGGTCTCGCACAACTTGCGCCAGCAAAAAGGATTTACCATGCAGTTGTGATTTGCTTTCAAATTTATGAGTACCTTGGGTCTCGCACAACGGAAATAATTTTATCACATACCCGTTCTAGTTGTGATTTGCTTTCAAATTTATGAGTACCTTGGGTCTCGCACAACTTGCAAAAAATGGCTCAGGTCAAATATAGGGTTGTGATTTGCTTTCAAATTTATGAGTACCTTGGGTCTCGCACAACCTTACCAGCTACCGGATGCAATTTCTCCATGTTGTGATTTGCTTTCAAATTTATGAGTACCTTGGGTCTCGCACAACAGGAAAATCGTCCGATGAAATGCCAAACATGTTGTGATTTGCTTTCAAATTTATGAGTACCTTTGGTCTCGCACAACTCAATCCGTTGAACGCGCATTGGGAACCGTGTTGTGATTTGCTTTCAAATTTATGAGTACCTTGGGTCTCGCACAACCTGATCGCCCGTATTGCGACCGTGGTAGGTGTTGTGATTTGCTTTCAAATTTATGAGTACCTTGGGTCTCGCACAACTAAACCCCAAATCGAAATGACCAGCAACGAGTTGTGATTTGCTTTCAAATTTATGAGTACCTTGGGTCTCGCACAACATCCGCATTCTCAACAATGAAAATATCCCAGTTGTGATTTGCTTTCAAATTTATGAGTACCTTGGGTCTCGCACAACTACCAAGAGCGATTCAGGGCGGGATTCCCAGTTGTGATTTGCTTTCAAATTTATGAGTACCTTGGGTCTCGCACAACCAAAGGGCGCCTTAGAACCGAATCAACAGTTGTTGTGATTTGCTTTCAAATTTATGAGTACCTTGGGTCTCGCACAACCCGGATCGAGTACATCATCCTCCAAGGCTTGTTGTGATTTGCTTTCAAATTTATGAGTACCTTGGGTCTCGCACAACGTTCTTGGATACAATGATTCAATCAGAAGAGTTGTGATTTGCTTTCAAATTTATGAGTACCTTGGGTCTCGCACAACCGTTTAATCTTTCCAGCACTCCTTCGATAAGTTGTGATTTGCTTTCAAATTTATGAGTACCTTGGGTCTCGCACAACATCTAATTAAAATTAGCAAAATCTAAATCAGTTGTGATTTGCTTTCAAATTTATGAGTACCTTGGGTCTCGCACAACCCAAACAGGTAGCTATCCAACGGGAAATGAGTTGTGATTTGCTTTCAAATTTATGAGTACCTTGGGTCTCGCACAACAGAATGGGATTATTTGGCAGGAGGAGGAGTGTTGTGATTTGCTTTCAAATTTATGAGTACCTTGGGTCTCGCACAACTTCTCAACCTTGAATTTTGTGCCTCCCACGGTTGTGATTTGCTTTCAAATTTATGAGTACCTTGGGTCTCGCACAACTAATGCCAATTCCTCGCGAATGATCAACATGTTGTGATTTGCTTTCAAATTTATGAGTACCTTGGGTCTCGCACAACGATTAATTCAGCCATTGCAACCAAGGAGGCGTTGTGATTTGCTTTCAAATTTATGAGTACCTTGGGTCTCGCACAACATCTATCGGATTTTTTAAACACTTAAAATGGTTGTGATTTGCTTTCAAATTTATGAGTACCTTGGGTCTCGCACAACTGTGACCCTTCTCAGTAAAGACAAGATGGTGTTGTGATTTGCTTTCAAATTTATGAGTACCTTGGGTCTCGCACAACATCCATACCAAACCTTCCGCTGTCTGATAAGTTGTGATTTGCTTTCAAATTTATGAGTACCTTGGGTCTCGCACAACCCCGTTAGTATACGACACGCTGACGACCGGGTTGTGATTTGCTTTCAAATTTATGAGTACCTTGGGTCTCGCACAACTTTCTGGTAATTCAATGGGCTATTGAGGAAGTTGTGATTTGCTTTCAAATTTATGAGTACCTTGGGTCTCGCACAACCTTTGATCCGTTTTTCACGAATGGATAGGTGTTGTGATTTGCTTTCAAATTTATGAGTACCTTGGGTCTCGCACAACTAGGTGGCGTCGTACACAAACGGTTTCGGGTGTTGTGATTTGCTTTCAAATTTATGAGTACCTTGGGTCTCGCACAACGTACCGAATTATGGATAGAATACCGGGAATGTTGTGATTTGCTTTCAAATTTATGAGTACCTTGGGTCTCGCACAACACTCAGGGTTTTGAGCAATTTCCGATTGCAGTTGTGATTTGCTTTCAAATTTATGAGTACCTTGGGTCTCGCACAACTTAAAAATGGATAATACAATAACCCAAGAGTTGTGATTTGCTTTCAAATTTATGAGTACCTTGGGTCTCGCACAACTTCAGTGACATTGGGCGGCGGCCTGCTTATGTTGTGATTTGCTTTCAAATTTATGAGTACCTTGGGTCTCGCACAACTGACACAACAATAAGCGGAACGGCAGATGTGTTGTGATTTGCTTTCAAATTTATGAGTACCTTGGGTCTCGCACAACTCTACGCAAATCTTCCCTGAATCGAGGGTTGTTGTGATTTGCTTTCAAATTTATGAGTACCTTGGGTCTCGCACAACACTGAACGGGAGTGTTACGCTGAAGAATAGTTGTGATTTGCTTTCAAATTTATGAGTACCTTGGGTCTCGCACAACCGGCAAGACTTATGTAGCGGATATAAACATGTTGTGATTTGCTTTCAAATTTATGAGTACCTTGGGTCTCGCACAACGGAGGATAGTTTGACCCAAAAAGCCCCCCGGGTTGTGATTTGCTTTCAAATTTATGAGTACCTTGGGTCTCGCACAACGGGTTTGGCTGAAAGCCTTACCAGTATTGAATTAAAGGGTGATTTAGGATGAAAAAATCACCCTTTTTTCTTGTTTTTTTAATCCTGTCGGCCCATTTTAGAACATCTCCAACTGCTGAATGGGCTGGGCTGCCGTTGTTGGAGAATGACCATAAAATATTTCCATCATGCCGAATTGTTTGTCCGTAACGCACATAATACCCACATGGCCTTTTGCTGGCAAAATCTTTTTCACTCTTTTAACATGGACGTCTGCATTTTCCCGGCTGCTGCAATGCCGCATATAGATGGAAAATTGGAACATTTGAAAGCCATCCTTCAAAATGTCCTTACGGAATTTAGCATAGATCTTTCGCTCCAGCTTGGTTTCCGTGGGAAGATCAAAAAATACTAAAACCCACAAAACGCGATACCCATTTAAGCGGTTTTTCATTTTTACGGGAATTCAGGATAACTTATTCTCCTGAGCTTGCCTTCAAAACATTTTGATACAGATGCTGTTGTTTTTTGAACCGCAACCATTAATGGACTTTTCTCCTCATTGATCATTACATCCATTGCCGGGATATTTAATAAATCCCTTTTCATATTTGGGGTCAGCTCAAGGAATTTACCATTCATCCGCACAATATTTACCACAACTTTGTCAACGAAGGGACGGTAAGGTTCCATTATATCATCTGCCAGGCAATATGCATTGTATTGATTTTTATGGAAAATGCCTAAGGTTGGTAATAAACCCGAACCTACCAGCGATCTGGCAACCACAGCCCGCAAAATGGCATAGCCATAATTAAGGAGGTTATTAGGGGGAGGGCCATAGCGCTCTCTTCTGAATTCCAGAAAATCGGGGAATAGCCGTTTCCAATAATAGGCCGCCGCAGTAGCTTCGTGATTCTCGCTATCGCCGCTTTTTACTTCGATTGCCCAGCTGCGAAGCGGCTTGGCTGGAATTCGAATGCTTTCCAGCATGTTCGCCTGGTTATTAAGCTTTGCCGCTACCGTTTGTTGCCATAATTGCTTTTTTAACGGAATACTTGCTTCAAGTTGCGCCTGAAACTTTTGGCTTTGTAAGGTGTTGCCATCCAGGTTTAATAATAAACCTGTCGGGTGATGGGTATTGTCACAGGTAATAAAAGCTATGTTATTCGCCAGAAGTTTGGATATCAATGCCTGGGATATGGTAATTTGCTGATGATCCAGAATAACAATTCCGATATCCTCAATCGGAACACTTTTGCTTTCGCCGGTTTCGATGCCTTCATAAACCAACTGTTCATCCTTGGTTTTAAGATAGGCAGAACTGCCAAAATAAAGCGTACGCTTTATCATAGAATAAAGGTTTGTAATATCCAAATACAAGATCTATGTCCTGGTTGTCTCATCGCGCTGGAAATATTTTCCCTAAACGATCGATTTTTAATTTGATGCAATGCTGTTTGATCATTCGGCTGTCTAATGCTCTTTCCACTTTATTGGTAGAATCAAATTCAATTTTGTCGACTATTACGGTTGATAAAGTTTGGGGAACAAAAAAAGCCTGCCCTTTATTACAGCTCACCATCTTGTAAATGTTTCTTGCCAAAGAAGCCGTGTCATTCCAATCAATTCCTGCCATATCTTCACCTTCCCCTGGCATATAGACCAAATCCTGAGGAGAGAGGGTAAACCACCGGAACCCGGGTCTTTCTTCGACAAAGTCACTACCCGACACTTTAGCCTCTATTACCGTGCGCAAAGGAATGCTTTCGAATTGCCGCACAGCCGCGTTATCGATGTTCACATAAATTACATAAAAGAGATTGGTACCCTTATCAGCTTCCGTATAAGCTCCTGGTCGTATTTGAAATTTGGAAAATGATTCTTCCCTGATCCTTACTTTGGTGATGATAGGTTTCCTTTCTTTGTTTAAAATCTCCAAGCCTTCACTGCCAAAAGGAGCGATTTCTTCATCTTTTGATTTGTTTTTATTAAGCATTTCGATATTTTTAATATGCGAAAGCAATTCCTTTCTAATTGGTCCATCCGGAATCTTGTCGATCCGTTTCTCGTCAAATCCTGAAGAAAGATCGACCCTGTTCACATAATATGAGTTGATCACGATCTGCATGACTCTTTTCAATTCATTTCCCTCTATATCTTTTAAGGGGTTTTCCTTATAAAGCTTCAATGCTTTTTTAACATCTCCCGCAACACTGTTCAATAGATTTCGCAGGTAAAATTTTTCGGACTTATCCGCGATTAATTCACAGTCCTTGAAAGCATCGCTTATTAAAACTGGTTTATATTCTCTTAGTCCGATCTTTCCGGCGATAGTTGCCTTGTGCAGCGATTGCCGGACATAACCTGACATTTTTCGATTGCCGATGTCATCAAGGACAA
This sequence comes from Flavitalea flava, assembly GCF_054461575.1. Taxonomy (NCBI): domain Bacteria; kingdom Pseudomonadati; phylum Bacteroidota; class Chitinophagia; order Chitinophagales; family Chitinophagaceae; genus Flavitalea; species Flavitalea flava. The sequence goes on along the minus strand of NZ_JBTLQH010000035.1, from coordinate 57,333 downwards.
CCTTCATTTCTTTTTTAAAGGTTCCATCTGCTTGCTCTATAAAACGAATATTTTTATTCGCCTTTTTCCCATAGAGTTTTATATTTTTCTTAAACGAAACGACAATACCTTCCATATTTTTCATCGTTTCACTGACAAAGCCTTTCCAGGGCTTTTTAAATTTTCTGGATTGCAGATAATCTCCTGCTTTAGCCGATTCCAATAATTTTGGAAGTTTTTCCTTTAAATCCTCATCGGTCGGTGCTCTTCGGTATTGAGCAGCATTCAGATCGTTCAGGTATTTAATATGGCTGCGGGTAGTAGCTGCGACGATCAGGGCATCCAGTGCATGGTGTCTGTGGTCGATCCGCTTTTCATATCCTTTTAACCTCAGGAATCTCCGTCCCATCGCTTTTCCATCCTGATCTGTCTCCTCCACATACCAGGCATAGGGCTCACCTGTTTTCTCCTGCAATCTTTCAAAACGCCATCTGACCAATTCTTTCATTTTTTCACCCAGCCCCCAGGACGATTTTAATTCACTGGTTATATTTCCCGAAGTTGAAATGATCGGATCTTTCTGGTTTTCTGCGACAGGACCCAACAATTCGTGGAGTTTTCGGTTGATATAACGGGTATCCACCAAATGACGGTTCGAAAAACTATCAGGCACATCCTCACTCAATAATAAGCGTTTTTTCTTGCCATAGAAGTAGTGATTGATATGGTTTTCATAATCAGATAAGGAGAGACTCTCTTTCTGCCTGGCCTTTTTAATGTATTCGAAGGCCGTCATATTGTCCTTTTCCTTATTTAATTCCGTCTCAACAACAACCTTATTTTCAAAGGAATCATCGAAAAACCTTGAACGGGGGATAATATGGTCGATATCATAAGCTCTTGTGAATAATTGTGAGATGGGAATAGGTTTGCCGCTATAGGGCGATAAGAATTTCTGGTTGGCCCAGAGTTTATATTTTTGAATTTCATCTTTCGTCGGTTCCCCGGGTCTCCGGAATTTTATGTTCTGAAAATCAAGCTTGGCTGATTCATCTGCTTGTTTCTCCCATAATTTTAATCTTTCAATATCACCAAAAGAATCCGGGTTTCCCCATCTCAATTCACGAAGAATCGCTGAAATCCGCTTATTCTCATTTTCATTTTCGGCAATAACTTTTGAAATTTCCTGCCTTTCTTTTGCATTCTTTTTAAGATCCCGTGCCAGCTCGATATGAATCTCATAGGGCCTTCCATGTGTTTTCCAAATGTCCTGCACCAACCGGAGGGTTTCATTGACTACCTGCTCGACAATAGGATTGCGCAGATTTAGCGCTTCTTTAGGTACGACCTGCTCCGGCCTTTCAAAATAAGCCTGGTTCCGTTCACTATGAACTCCATAAACGGCATAGGAGGCCATTGGGACCATTAATCCCTGACAGGCTATTTCAGAATTCAAATTGTATTTAATGAACAGATCCCTGACCTGGTTGCTGATACCTTCATCGAATTCGCCGGAAAAGATTTTGCTCAATCGCTCCCTGGTATCTTCGCTAATGCACTCCCAGGACCAATATTTCCCAGCGCGCATCAACGGCAATAGTTTGTTCATGGCCTTATGAGAAAGTGAACCATACTGCTGTTTAAAGGCTGGCGCTTTTGAAATGATTTCTGCCTTTTCTTCCGGAATTTGTAATTGCCTTTGTAAGCCAGATTTAATATTTCCAGATTCCTCCAGCGAATAGAGAATATGCCAGAATAAATACAATTTATCAGGCTGATTTAATAGTTTTTCGCCCTCTGTCTGATAATCGGCTTTTTTTAAAGCCTTTCGTATAAGGGCTTTTGTCTCATTACCGGGTAATAATTTTCCTTCATTTTGCCGGTAAAGATTTACGGAATATTCGCTTTCACTCAACCCAAACTCTTTGAGAATTTGTTTTTGCTCCACCTTTTCTTTCCTGGAAAAAAGCTCATATAACTTTTCGATACCCGAAGTATTCAAATATTCCTGACTGATATCGTTATCTAATTGGAGCCTGCCATTTATATCCCGGCTTTCCCGTTTTAAAATACGGATATTGTTAATGGTCTGCCAAATACGAAACTCCTGAAATACGGGACTACTGATGGGCGCTGCCTTAATCCCGCTTTTCTTACCAGTTAAACGGTCCCGATAGTCTTTGAATTCCAGGCGGCAATCAGCAATGCTGCTCTTTTTGCTTTTAAGAGGTCGTTGAAAATAAATGATATCATTAATGAATAGATGAAGCAGGTCCTTGTTCTTAATTTCCTTTTGCTTTTCCAGATTTTTTGTGTAAAAATCTTCAGCGATCAAGGACATTCTCTGGGAATCATACAACGAAGGGTTGTATTCGATTTGTTTTTTAAGAATCGCCTCCAACTCATCGACATAAAACTGCCGGTCAATGGAAATATCCTTAATAATGTAGCCGGGATTCTTTTTTAATTCCTGGAAATAATAATTGCCGGGAAACTGGTCTCCGGATCTGCGAATGGCTTCTTCCCTGGCTACCTTTTGTTTGGCCCACAAATCCGCATCGGTATTATTCAGCTTTCTGAATTCATATCGCGCTGGTTCTTTTTTTGTCGGAGGAATCCAGGTAATCTCCAATTCCAACTCCTGGTTTACCCATTCCGGCTTTATTTTTCGGGCGATGTTTCCATATCGCCCATCTGCAAGCTCTACCTTATAAAGGACATTTCCTTTTATCTTTTCAGCAGTTTCTTCAACCGAAACAATGGTCACTATTTCTACTTTTTTCTCCCGCCTGCCTCTCCCGGATTCATTTTCCTCCTCCTCCTCTTGCGGCATCTCATTTCCGGCCTTTCGATTGCTTTTAAAGCCACGTCGTTGATTCATATGATACAGGATACGGGCAAGCTCATCCTTTTGTATGGGTTCGGTAAGGGCCTTGTGCCGGAGATAATAGACCACCCAATCATCGGAGATATCTTTTCTGCCAAAGGCTGCCTGCATTTCCCTCAGTAAATTTTCGGATACCGGCATTTGGTTGCCCACTTTAAAAGTCTCAGGCATCCAACCCAGGATCTTCATGGCGTCAATCAATCTTTGCCGTCTTAACTTATAGCGATACTTTAGTCTGCGGGCACCCCGGGCCTGCCTCCTCCCTGCATTTTTGGAAGCCGCCTGACCTGTTTCATATTTACTGAGCAGATCACTATCGGTGGGAATTATCCGACTGCCCATTCCCAGGATCTTTCCGGTTTCATTGTTAAAATCTCTTTCTATGAGGGACCATCCGATGGAGTTAGTGCCTATATCAAGGCCAAGGATTTTTTTCATAAGCGGTCTAAAGAGTAATTAGAAAATAAAAAAGCGGAATAAAAGAAGAAAGCAAATCACAACTAGTATCACTAAAACTAATACTTGACAGGAATTTTCTACTTAAATATCCGCTAATTTCATTATATTTATCGAGAAGGGGATGGATTCGAACCACCATATTACAGTTAGAATTCTGTTTCATTATCCTTTATGATACCCCTCAAAATAAACCATCTGGAGGGTGGTTATTTTCTCAATAAAGTTACGTATTAGTTTGTGATACTAACAAATAAAATAATTTTTTATTTTAATACATAAATTGTTATATATTTGCAACGAAGCAAATCACAATAAGGATTATTCCGTAGTGAACACTTTTACAGTAGTCCCACCGCAAGGTGGGATTGTTGTTTTAAGTCTTTTCGCCATGAAGCACGATTGCCGCATATCCGAGCCTCAGCGATCCGTCCTGCGTATGAGTTTCCAGCAGGGAGTATAATTCCTGTTGGGTCCTGATGCGGGTTGCTTCATCCGCTTTGGCCATGGCTGCCACTACAGGGGCTGCGACATCCATCATGATTTCCCAATACTTTTCTCTCGTCTCATAATCACTGTGACCAGTTAATTCTTTTTCGATGAGGTGACTGAAACCTGCCTTGGCCAATAAGCCTGTCATAAGACCGGGAACTGCGCAGCGGAACATGCCAGGAGATCCTGGAACGGGAGGCGGCAATTCAATATTTTTACCGACCACCTTCATCATGGCTCCGATCCAGAAGTTTTTCTCAGGCGCACCCCAAACGGAAGTAGCCATTCTGCCTCCCGGTTTAAGGACGCGGAACATTTCTTTTGCCGCAAGTTCCATATCCGGGAAAAACATAAAACCCATCCGGCAACTGATCACATCGAAGCTGTTATCGGCAAAGGGAAGTTCACAGCAATCGGCCAGTTTTGTTTCATAGTTGGTAATGCCTTTTGCCGAAGCGTGGGAGGCAGCTATAGATAACATATCTTCCGAAAGATCGGTACCCGTGACCTTCCCCTTGCTTACAAGCCCCGCAATGGTCAGACCCGGCTCTCCGGTGCCGGTGGCAATATCCAAAACCTGGTCTGTTTCTTTTACGCGAAGGAGTTCTATCATGGTTTGTCCCATGGGCCTTAAAAACTCCATATTAAAAACATCCCATTTTCGCCAGCCCGGTGAGAATTTGTTCCAGGTTGTTTTTTGATTTTCTCTGATTTGTTCCAGTTGCGATTCCATAATTATAAGATTTGCTGATTAAAGTTTTTTAGGTGGAAGATTAAAACAGTGGCTGTTTAAATTACATATATAATCAGAGTGCCCCAATAAATCTATCCCAAAGGCAGGGCGGGACTTTCCTTTGGCCGTATAAATCAGACAAAAGGCTCAAAAAAGAGAATTAAATTCTTTTTATTTTAAATTTTCAGTATTTTATTCTCTTTTTTGGTATATTTGCCAAAAAGAAAATGGAGCCCATTTTGGATAATATTGATCTTAATATTCTGCAATTAATGCAGGAGAATGCCCGTATCCCGAATGTAGATATGGCCAAAAAACTGGAGATGGCTCCTTCGGCTGTATTGGAACGGGTTAAGAAACTCGAGCAAAAGAAGGTGATCCGGAATTATACCGCCAATATTAACCCTGCTTCGATAAATCAGAAACTCCTGGCCTTTATTTTTATAAAGACCAATGATGGAATGGGGTGCAGTGTTACGGGAACCGCCCTGGCTAAAATACCGGAGGTCCAGGAGGTGCATAATTTAGCCGGGGAAGATTGTTTTCTAGTCAAGGTGCGTACGGCCGATTCTGCCAGCCTGATTGCGCTGATGAGGAATGAATTCGCCAAAATCCCGACTATTCAATCTACTAAAACGACCATTGTTCTGGAAACGGTGAAAGAAGATCAGAAACTGCTGATCCCGATCGCCAAAAAATAAAGTTATGACCGCTATTGAAAAAAAACCTGTTTCTACTGCAAAAGTAGTTCTTGCATTCGCTATCGTGTACATAGTATGGGGATCCACTTACTTTTTTATTCGTTTGTCCCTTGTCCATTTTCCCCCTTTTTTGTTGGGCACTTTGCGTTTTCTTTTGGCCGGGGTTATCATGCTGGCCTATTGTAAAATAACAGGGGAACGGATTTTTGAATGGTCCGTTGTTCGTCCGGCTCTTGTGAGCGGTCTGTTGCTCCTGTTCGTGGGAAATGGAGCCCTGATCTGGTCTGAACAATATCTGGCCAGCTCCCTGGCTGCCATTCTACTGGCTGCCGGGCCCATCTGGTTCGTTCTTTTGGACAAACGAAAATGGAAGGAGAATTTCAGCTCAAAGGAAACTATTATAGGTCTGATCATTGGGTTTATCGGCGTGATCGTATTATTCGGTGAAAGACTGTTGCAAACGTTTGCTCCCGGCTTGTCTGGTACGGGTGCACGGGCAGCCACTCCTGTACTTTCCCCCGGGCCTGCTGCAACCTCTGGTACCAACTGGGCGGTCATTGCTATGGTCGTTCTTATCCTTGGCTCTATTTCCTGGGCAGCCGGCTCCCTTTATTCCAAATACAAATCAACCGGAAGTTCAAATTCGGTGAATGCGGGCTGGCAGATGCTGGCAGCAGGTATTGCTTTTTTTCCGACAAGTATGCTAAGAGGAGAGTTTGCTTCTTTTCACCTCCAGGAAGTAAGCTTGTCATCCTGGCTTTCCCTTTTCTATCTGGTGACTATGGGCTCTCTTGCAGGGTATAGCGCTTTTGTCTGGTTGCTGCAGGTGAGATCTGCCACCCAGGTAAGTACCCATGCTTATGTAAATCCGGTGGTGGCCGTCCTCCTGGGAACCTTTTTCGCCGATGAACATATGTCAGCCTTCCAATTGCTTGGTTTAGCGATCATCCTTATCAGTGTGTTATTGATCAATCTGTCTAAATACAAGGCCTCCATACCTAAACGGCAAAAAGAAGGGATTGCATCCAACGAAGGATCACGACGGCTTATGAATACCTGAAGAACAGGTAAATGATACAAGTAATTACGCTGTTTATACTAGTTATACCCTCTTGCCAATGAAATTATAGACATAGTATTGGCTTATTTTGACTGGAAAAGGATATTTCGCTAAATTTATCGTTGCAAATTCTGCACAGGTTTACTGTTACCGGAAGGACGGTAGGTAAAAACTTTTTCAAAAAATAAGCCATGGATTATTCTAACATACGGGAGCAGGCAGAACATTACGTACGGACCTTCTTTGAGACGCATGATACTAAGCGATTTATCTATCACAATCTTTATCATACGGTGCATGTGGTGGAGGCCTGCTCGAAAATAGCCCATCATTATCACCTGCAGGAAAGGGAATTATTTATTGTTACCGTAGCTGCCTGGTTTCATGATATCGGTTATCTGCAAGGTGGTTCAAATGACCATGAGGAGAAGGGCGCATCCACGGCTGCCGCCTTTTTGTCGGCAAACGGAGTGGATACAGAGGATATCGATGCTGTAAAAAAATGTATCCTGGCCACAAAATTACCGCAGAGCCCAACAAATTTATTGGAAAGTATTGTCTGTGATTCCGATCTGTTCCATCTGGGTACGGACGAGTTCAGGGAGCGGAATAAACTGATGCGAAAAGAGGTTGAAGTCTCTCTTGATAAGAAGATTGACAAGGAAAACTGGCGCAGGGGTACGATTCACCTTCTGGAAATTCATCACTATCATACCGATTATGCCAGGTCCTTATTGGATGAGAAAAAACAGGAAAATCTGGCCAAACTAAAGGAGAAGGACGCTCATTCGAAGGAAAAAGAAGCGCAATTGCAGGAAAAAGAAATGCAATTACAGGATAAAGAAGCAAGTTCGTTTGTTCCCAAGGGACCCCGGGAAAGCCTAAAAGATCCTTCTTCCCCATCCGGTTTGGCAATTGCTCCCTCCATAAATTCCTTGGCCGGCCCTTCCGTCGATCCTCCTCTTGATCCTACCTTCGATCTTTCTGCTTTTGACCCGGGGAGCAATCCAATATCCCTTACGCGGTCTCAGACTCCCATTGAACCAAAGTACAAAGAGGAAAAGTTCAAAGAAAAAAAATCAAAAGAAGAAAAAAACAGGGAGGAAAGATGGAAAGAGGAGAAATCAAAAGAGGAGAAATCAAAGGATGATAAATCGAAAGAGGATAAGGATAAGAAAAAAGAGCCTAAGGATGCAGGAAGAGGAATCGATACGGTTTTCCGGATCGCATCCAACAATAATCAGCGGCTGAGTATTCAGGCGGATAATAAGGCCCATATCATGATCACGGTCAATTCCATCATTATTTCGGTGTTGCTGAGCCTGCTGTTACGCAAGATCGAGGATCACCAAAATCTGGCAATACCCTCTATTATATTGTTAACAGTTAATCTTGTCACTATTATTTTTTCCATTCTGGCCACCCGGCCTCATATTCCGGAAGGCACTTTTACCAAGGCTGATCTGGATGAAAAAAAAGTGAACTTATTATTTTTCGGGAATTTTTATAACATGAGTCTGGAAGATTATGCCGAAGGGATGTGGCAGATGATGGGTGACCGGGATTTTTTGTACGGCAGCCTTGTCCGCGATGTTTACTACCAGGGAATTGCCCTGGGAAGGAAATTCAAGTGGCTCCGTGTATCCTATAATGTATTTATGTTCGGTTTGATCATATCGGTTATAGCCTTTGTTTTTGGGGCATTGGCCTACCCAGGTAAATAAGTGTCAGATAAGACTACCCCCAATAGATTTGGATAAAAAATAGATTTGGACTAAAAGACTATGCAAAATGTTGTGCTAAATATAGCTGAGGACCTGGAAGGAGCGGATTTGCTGGATTCCCACCTTTCCTTTAATGGTTTTATCCGTTTCTTAAAAGAAAGAGCAGTTCATGAGAAAACCATGAAGGTTAAATTCCTGGAATATGTTATCGATACGTTTGAAAAAAAACTGTCCGGAAAAGATATACTGACCATTGACGAGATCGGGAAATATGAAGACCTGATGCAATTGATCTATGCTATCATTTTTCCAGCCATTGAAGAAGAAAGTCATAATCTATGGTCATTAAGTCTTCCTTTAAAACCAACCATATTTTACGCCACCCAACCTTTTTATGATCTGTTGAGAGATCAAAAAACGGGAAACCTGCGGTCCAAGCTGATAGATCAGGAGAACCGGCCCCGCAAAAAGATCAACCTGGAGTTTATTTATTCCTTTATCTTAAAAAAATTATATAATTACCGGTATATCCCTGCCAACAGCATGATTCACTCCATCTTTAACGAGGCTACCGGAATAACAAAGTTTTACCGGCTTAATATAGACATTCGTTTTGTGGAGATCATTCCAAAGGGCCCTTTGCCGGAATTGGACTTTAAGGTGCTTGGTTCTCATTTATACGACTCTTCGGGAATCAAATACCTGACGGAACATCTGCCGCTGAGCCTGTTCCGGTTTGAAGGGATCTCGGCTATTTCTGTGGTGGATATTTCGGCGGATTATGCCCTGGAGAATATTAAGAATATAATTCTGGATCGTACCGGTTGCGGAAGGGATTCTTATTACGAGCAGGTGATCCAGTCCCTGAAAATCCTTGCCGGAAAAGCCGGCGTTGAATTTGGGCTGATTCCCTTCCTGAAGGTCAACGGTAAACCTGTATTTTCAGGTGATAATTGTGATCACAGTATCCTGGCCTCTTCCGCCAAAAAATACGGTGAAGCCGAAATGGCCTATTTATCCCTGGCAGAAAATTATACGCAGGAACCCCGGTTACTTTTTTTCGAGACAATGCCCGCATCCCTTCCGGATACGGATATTTTTCTTAAGGTGCTCAAACAAAACGGGGTAAAGGCATATGGGATGCTGCCTGTTTTTCATAATAAACACCTGGCCGGTGTACTGGAGGTTTATTCGAAGGAGGATGACGTGCTCGATCAGGCCCTTCTGTCCAGGCTAACCATTGCTCTCCCCATATTGGCGCAGCTCCTGCAACAAAGCATCGACGAATTCGAATCCAAACTCACCCGGATAATCAAGACCAATTTCACTTCCATTCAGCCTGCGGTGGAATGGAAATTCAATGAGACGGCCTGGCTGTATTTAAAAGATCATCATTTGGGAGACGGAGGAGAAAAAGGTTCAGGCATCGATACCATTTATTTTAAGAATGTATATCCTTTATACGGAGCGGTCGATATCCGCAATTCTACGGTGGAACGCAACATGGCACTGAGAAAGGATCTGCAGACGCAGTTCTCCCTATTGATAACCACATTGTCGGCTCTGCAAAATGAATCCAGTCTGGAATTGGTAGATGAGTTGATCTATTTGTGCCGCAACTGGCAACATTCGTTATCCGATTCATTGACCACGGCGCAGGAAATGAATCTGAACGCTTTTCTGAAAAATGAGATCGAATTCTTTTTTTTACATCTTAAGGAAAGCAGACCGGATCTCCTTGCTTACATGGATCCCTATCTGTCGGCGATCGATGAGACGACCGGAATAGCCTTTGAGAACAGGCGGGCTTTGGAAACGTCCATTCAACTGATCAACAAGACGATTAATGGCCATCTGGAAGCCGCCAGGGACGAGTTGCAACAGGCTTATCCCTGCTATTTTGAAAAGTTCCGGACCGATGGGGTGGAATATGATATTTATGTAGGTCAATCCATTGCGCCTGACCGGCCTTTTGATATTATCTATCTGAAGAACCTGCATCTGTGGCAATTAAATTCAATGGCGACTATTGCGGAATTGACACATTCCCTGCTGCCGGGACTGCCTGGAAAATTGTTGACCACCCAGCTCATTTTTGTACATTCCAATTCCATCGATATCAGTTTTCGCAAAGATGAGCGAAGATTCGATGTGGAAGGCGGATACAATATCCGGTATCAGATCGTAAAAAAACGGATTGACAAGGTGCATATTGCGGGATCCAATGAAAGGCTGACCCAACCTGGTAAGATTGCCATTATCTACTTTAATGACCAGGAATCGGAAGAATATAAGCTTAATATAAAATATCTGCAGGAGCGAAATGTACTGAACGATGACCTCGAAGAACTGGACCTGGAAGAATTACAAGGGGTTACCGGGTTAAAAGCCTTGCGCGTAGGAGTGAGATTGGGATGAACAATAATTCGGCCTGATCTTTTAAGAACGGGAACAATAACATAAACCAGTTTGTATGGGTAATAGATATACAGGCAGCAGGTTCAGGCGATGTGTATTGATGGGTTTGGGGTTATTGTCGTTTGCCCTGGTTGTTTCCGGTTTTACGGGGTGCCAGGATTCCTTCCCGGTCAGTTCGCCTCCCGGATACGATCTGGGAGCCCCGAAAAAATTTATCATGAGTGAGGCGCTCCAGGAAATTTCAGGAATAACGTTTTTAAAAGGGAATAGTGATAGCCTGTATGCCATCGAAGATGAGACGGGAAAAATCTTCTTTTTCCATCCTGGAGATGGAAAATATAGTTATCAGAAATTCGGAGACAGAGGGGATTATGAGGACGTGACGATCCTGAATAATAAAGAGTTTGTGGTGTTGAGAAACGATGGTTCTTTATTTGTTTTTCCGGTTAGTCTGCTAAAGGATGGGAAGATTGACCAGGTCCGTGCATATGATCAGATCCTTCCCCCCGGAGAATACGAAGGCTTGTTTGGAGATGATAACGGTAAGCTGATCGCCCTGTGCAAAAATTGCCCGGATGTGGATCAGGGAGGAGAAGTAACCGGATATTTGCTGGCTAAAAATAAACAGGACCAACTGGTAGTTACTGGCAATTTTAAGATAGATGCATCGATGCTGAAAAAGAGCGGGGGAAAGAAAAAAGTAAAATTCCACCCCTCCGCCATTGCCCGGCATCCACTGACCCGTGAATGGTATATTCTTTCATCGGTCAACAAGGTCTTATTGGTGTTGGATGACGGATGGAACGTAAGAGCCTCCTATCCCCTTAATCCATCCCTATTCAAACAACCGGAGGGGCTGGCCTTTGATGAGAAAGGAAATTTGTATATTTCGAATGAAGGTCAGGAGGGGAATGCCAATGTTTTGCTGTTTGCGTACCATCAACCCAAATAATAGAAGTAACCAATATAACACCGACAACTAAAACAATATGGCAAGACTTATGCCCGGGCTTATGGGAAGAAAAATGCTAACCCTTTTCCGGGTAAAAAAGGTTTTGAGTAAGATTGCCTTTTTGATGGTTCTCCTGACTCCTGGTCTGGTCATGCAGGCGCAGGGGATAACTCAGGGAGCATCTAAGGGAACGACTCATGGAAAAACACCGGGAATTGATCAGATAGCAGCAAACGATCCGGTAACCCAGCGTTTGTTCCTCGTAGGAGATGCCGGAGAGCTAAAGGATGGCAAACACCCTGTTTGTGATTGGCTGAAGCAGCATGTGGATTGGAACGATTCGAATAATGTGCTGATCTACCTGGGAGATAATATTTACCCACTTGGTCTGCCTTCGAAAAACAGTAAACAGTATGAGCAGGCCCGTAGTATACTGGATTACCAGGTTTCTGTCGTGAAAGGGAAAAATGCCAAAGCTTTTTTTGTCCCGGGCAATCATGATTGGAAAAGGGGGAGGCGCGGAGGGCTGGACCAGGTAAATAATCAATCCGACTATATAGATTCCCTCGATCTTCCCAATGTTCAGTTCCTGCCGAAGAACGGATGTCCGGGACCGGTAGAGGTGACGGTGGGCGAAAAAATTGTAATGGTGTTTATGGATAGCCAATGGTGGCTACAGGGGGATGACCGCCCGGGGGCCGGATCCGGCTGCGATTGTAATAAAGAGGGAGAGGTCATTACGGCTTTAAAAGATATCATCAGCAAGTATCCGGACAAACTGATCGTACTGGCCATGCATCACCCCTTTTATACTTATGGCGGGCATGGCGGATATTATACGATCAAACAGCATATTTTCCCCTTTACGGATCTGAACCCGGCTCTCTATATTCCTTTGCCGGTGATCGGTTCGCTTTATCCGCTCTCCAGGCAGGTTTTCGGGAATATACAGGATACACGCAATGCCAATTATAAGGAACTTATACAGCGGGTGGAAAATGTCATCAAAGGGCATAAAAATGTAGTGCAGGTAGCCGGTCACGAGCATGCGCTGCAGCTTATTCAACATGATAGTGTTTATTATGTGGTTAGCGGGGCAGGTTCAAAAACCACCCGTATCCGAAAGGGTAAATATTCTTTATTCGCCGAACAGGCCGAAGGTCTGGCCGTTATTGAAATGCATGCGAGCGGAAAATCCGCCATCCGGTTCTACACGCTGTCCGCCACGGATCTGAGCCAAACGGCTTTTACGGCCTCTATCCCTGCCCTGGCGCCTCCTGTTACCGATACCTTAGCCCTGGCAAAGAATTTTCCCGATTCTGTTACCTTGGTACCCGTGCCTTATTTTAAAGCAGGCCGTTTCAAACGATTCCTGTTAGGAAATAATTACCGGACCGAGTGGACTAATCCTATCAAGGTAAAAGTTTTCGACATGAAGGGTTGGACCCCCTTACGCCGGGGTGGAGGCAATCAGACGAAATCACTCCGTCTGGAAAATAAGGACGGCGTTCAATATGTGATCCGGGGGGTGGAAAAATTTATCACCGATGATGCCTTGCCGGAACAATTAAAAGGTGCGGATTTCGTCAAGGACCTGGTATCCGATGGCGTATCTGCTTCTTATCCATACGCGGCGCTCTCCATCCCGCCTTTTGCCAATGCAGTGAACGTTCCGCATTCCAACCCGGTATTGGTGTATATGCCGGATGACCCCCGGCTGGGAAAATTCAGAAGTGATTATGGGAATACCTTCAATTTATTCGAGGAACGGGAACCCGGAAATGGTAAAAAAACCTATAGCAATGATGACCTGGTTAAAAAACTGGTGAAGGACAATGATAATGCCGTCGACCAGCAAAAGGTGTTGCGGGCAAGACTGATGGATATGTTCTTCATGGATTTTGACCGGCACGAGGATCAATGGCGATGGGGGGCGGAAGATAATGGTAAAGGGAAAACGTATTTCCCGGTTCCCCGTGACCGTGATCAACCCTTCTTCATCAATGAGGGTGTCATTCCCTGGGTAGTAGGATCTGCCTTTATATCACCCCAGCTCCAGGGTTTCCGGGCAAAGGCGCGAAATATAAAAACCTATAATTACAATGCCCGGAATTTCGACAGGAGTTACCTGACGGAGCCGGATGAAGCGGAGTGGCATAAGATGGCGGAGTCCGTGCTGGCAGTTATGACCGATTCGCTGATCGAATATGCCCTTAGGGAACAGCCCGGATCCGTGCAGCCTTATTCCATGGAATCCATCATTGCCAAACTGAAGGAAAGACGGAAATACTATATTGACGAGATGATGGCCTATTACCGGTTCCTCTCCCAAATCGTTACCATCTACGGCAGTGATAAAAAGGAGCTCTTTGATATCCTGCGTAAAGAGGACGGGTCCATGGTAGTGACGGTCTTTAAGGTGAATAAGGAGGGAGAGGCGAACAAAAAAATCTATGAACGAACCTTTAAGGAAGGGGAGACCCGGGAAATCCGTTTGTACGGATTGGGGGAAGACGATCGGTTTTATGAGCATGGCGCCGGTGCACATGGGATTTTGGTTCGCCTGATCGGTGGTCCCGGTGAGGATCATTTTGAGAATGAATCGGACGCTCCGGGAGGAAAGACGAGGGTTTACGATCTGAGTACGGAAAAGAGTGATTTTGCCGGAAAAGGAAATCTGCGCAGCTTTTTATCGAAAGATCCATCGGTAAATGCAGTGAACCGCCTGGGATTTAAATACAATGTAATGACACCCATTATCGATGCCGCCTTTAACCCGGATGATGGCCTGTTCCTGGGGCTTCAGTTCAGGTATACGACCCAAGGTTTTCATAAGGTACCGTATAAACAACTGCATATTTTATCGGTCACGCATTCGCTGGCCACCAAGGCCTATAATTTCAAGTATTATTTTGAGGCTACCGATGCGATAGGAAAACTGGATCTGTTGGTGGGCGCCAGCGCCAATGCACCGAATTACAGTACTAATTTCTTTAAATACGGGAATGAAAGTGTTTTTCAACACGGGCATGAAGACGCTATCCGGTTCTATCGGACGCGGTTCAATCTTTATGATGCAGGCACGCAGCTAAGGGCCAATCTCACCCCTTCTTTTAGTTTTGCGGTGGGCCCTGTATTCCAGTATTTTACGATGGACAGCAGTGAAAATACTGGACGCTACATCGACCAGACCAATGTTAACGGCCTGGACCGGGCCCGGCTTTATGCCTCCAAAGCTTACGACGGGCTGCGGTTTACGGCCACGCTGGATAGCCGGAATAATAAAATAATGCCGAGCAGCGGGATCAACTGGCAAACCAATTTCAGCGCCTATAATGGCCTGAGTCATCTCAGCAGTAATTATGCGCAACTTAATTCGAACCTGTCTTTTTTCCTGAGTTTTAACCGTCGCGCAGGCGTGGTGATTGCCTCCCGCGTCGGCTGGGGAAAGACTTTTGGCAACTATGAATTTTTTCAGGCCCAATACCTGGGCGGGACGGATAATCTGCGCGGTTTCCGGAAATACCGTTTTGGCGGTGATGAGATCGTCTATCATAACCTGGACCTGCGGGTAAAGCTAACCGATTTTACCACCTATCTTTTCCCAGGATCCTTCGGTTTTCTGGCCTTTAACGATATAGGCCGGGTCTGGCTCAAAGGAGAGGATAGTCATCAATGGCATGACGGATATGGCGGAGGACTCTGGGTCGATCTGCTGAAGACCGTTGTATTGACGGCCTCTTATACCCGGGGAACAGACGGAGGGCTTGCCCTGATCAGTTGGGGGTTTCAGTTTTGAGGGAAGAGCCGCTTCTAAGGGAAGAGCCGCTTCTACAAGGAAGATCCGCTTTTGAGGGAAGATCCCCGGATGATCAATTCCGATTTTATGATTATCGTTTCGGGATGACGCGGCGAGGATACACCTGACAATTGGTCGATCAGGCTGCGCGCGGCCCTTTCTCCCATTTCTTCCCCCGGATAATTAATGGTGGTGAGTTTGGGATCGATCAGTTTTGAGATGACATCGTTGTTAAAGCCTACGATGGCAATATCCTGTGGTACGCGGACTCCGGCTTCTTTGAGCGTTCCCTGAAAGATAGCGGCGCAAAAATCATTGGTGATAAAGACCCCGTCCGGCCGCGGATCCATTTTCAGGACTTGTTGTGCACAGCGGATGGCCGCTTCTTCGCCCAGGTCGTTAACCAATACCAGGGCAGGGTCGTAGACCAATCCATATTTCTCCAGGGCTTGCTGATAACCGGCCAAACGTCCTGCGTATACATTACGGGTCAGATTTGCCGTGATATGTGCGATCCTTTTGCAGCCTTCCAGGGCCAGGTGTTCGGTTGCTTCGAAACCGGCCATCTTATTGTCGATAATGACCCTTGTTCCATAGGGATGTTCTTCCACCCGGTCAAAGAAGACCATGGGAATACCTTTTTGCATAAAGGGTTCGAAATGATCCAGGTCCTTGGTATCAAAAGCCAGGGAAGCTATCAAACCATCCACTCTTTTGTGAAAAAGGTTATGGGCATTGGCGGCCTCTTTCCGGTACGTTTCCGAGGAATGTCCTATGATCAGGTCGTAACCGGCTTCGGCGGTTACCTTTTCAATTCCCGCCAGGACGGAGCTTATAAACTGGCTGTTCAGTTCATGAACGATGATCCCGATGGTACTTGTCGTTTGTTTGCGTAGATTGCTGGCGAAATTGTTGGAGCGATAACCCATTTCCTTTGCCATATCCGTAATCCGCTTCCTGGTCTTGAAATTTATAGCGGGATGGTCTTTCAGGCCCCTGCTGACGGTTGCAGGAGACAGTTCGAGTACGCGGGCAATGTCATATATGGTGATCTCTTTTTTGGACATCATGGTTCTTTAGGGAATTATTACCCCAAATTTAAGCATTTTAAAAATATTATTGCAATCGGTTGCAATTCGAAAAAACAATCTATATTTACCTGCCATTTTTTATTTCGGATGAAGGTTTTTTTAATTCGGACGAACGTTTTAGTATTTCAGATGAATCACTCATTAGTCTTTAAATATAGGAAATAACCATAATCATGTTGTTATTAGGGATCGATATAGGTACCTCATCCATTAAAGTGTCTGTTGTAGAGGCGGGTTCTCAGCAAATAATTGCCAGCGCACAATACCCGGATACGGAGACGACCTTTTTTTCCAAACAACCGGGTTGGGCCGAGCAGTCTCCTGAAACCTGGTGGGAGCATGTTCAACAGGCGATCCTGCGTATGCATAAGGGCGGCGGTTATAACCCTCAGGATATCGCTGCTATAGGTATAGCTTATCAGATGCATGGTCTGGTGCTGGTTGATAAAGACCAGCAGGTGTTACGCGACAGCATCATCTGGTGTGACAGTCGTGCGGTTCCTTATGGGGACAAGGCGTTCAATGCCATAGGGGAAGAAAAAAGCCTCGAACACCTTTTGAATTCTCCCGGCAATTTTACGGCGGCCAAACTGGCCTGGGTTAAAGAACAGGAACCGGCAATTTATGAAAGGATCGATAAAGTCCTTCTTCCCGGTGATTTTATTGCCATGCGGCTTACCGGAGAAACGACTACCAGTATTTCGGCCCTGTCCGAAGGTATATTCTGGGATTTTAAAGAAGATGCCCTGTCTGAAGATGTATTCCGTTATTTCGGGTTCGATAAAAAAGTGATACCTGCTATCAAGCCCGTTTTTTCGGCCCATGGGACAATCAAGCCGGAGGTGGCGAAGTCCCTTTCTTTACGGAACGGAATTCCAGTGACCTATAAGGCAGGTGATCAACCGAATAATGCCTTATCGCTGAATGTGCTGGAACCGGGGGAGGTCGCTGCCACAGCCGGTACGTCCGGTGTGATCTATGGAGTAAGCGATCAACTGACCTATGACCCCGGGTCCCGCGTCAATAGTTTTGCGCATGTCAATTATACTTCCCAAAAGAAACGGATCGGGGTACTGCTCTGTATCAACGGTACAGGTATCCTGAACCGCTGGATCAGGGACCTGGCAGGACCTCTTGCCAATTACGGCCGGCTTAATGAAGAGGCTGCCCGTATCCGGCCAGGAAGCGAAGGGCTGGTGATTCTCCCTTTCGGGAACGGAGCAGAAAGGATCCTGAATAACCGGATCATCGGTGCACATATCGAAAATATCGATTTAAACCAGCATGCTACTGCGCATCTATACCGTGCAGGGCAGGAAGGGATCGCCTTTGCTTTCCGGTATGGATTGGATATCATGCGATCCAGTGGAATGAATCCTTCCGTAATCCGTGCCGGCAGGGCCAATATGTTCCTCAGCCCCGTATTTACGGAAGCCTTTGTCAATGCGACGAATGTTCCGGTGGAATTGTATGATTGCGATGGCAGCACGGGGGCAGCCCTGGGCGCAGGGATAGGTGCGGGAATTTTTGGGTCGGAAAAAGAAGCTTTTGCCGGGAGGAAACCGCTGGAGCTGGTCGAACCACGGAAGGCTGATGTGTATAACGAAGGATACGAACGATGGAAAGCGGCCCTGGAAAGCCATTTGGGCGCCTAAATGATAATTTTTGCAAACGAAACAGTTCAAACAAAATAGTTCAAACAAAAAACGAATGTTATGTCAGTGATCATCGGAGAGAAAGAATTCTTTAAAGGAATCGGGCAGATCAAATACGAAGGCACCGGTACGGATAACCCCCTTGCTTATCGCTGGTATGACGCCGGCAAACTGGTTGCCGGCAAGACGATGAAAGAGCATCTGCGTTTTGCCGTTGCCTATTGGCATTCCTTCGTCGGGAACGGAGCCGATCCATTCGGCGAACCCACGCATGTGTATCCCTGGAATGAGAACAGCAACGCGGTAACACGAGCAAAGGATAAAATGGATGCCGCCTTTGAATTTATAACCAAACTGGATCTTCCGTATTATTGTTTTCATGATGTCGATGTAGTCGATTACACCAACGACGTCGTCGATAATGAAAAAAGGTTGCAGGCGCTGACGGCCTATGCCAAGGAAAAACAAGCCGCCAGCGGCGTGAAACTTTTGTGGGGAACCTCCAATCTGTTCTCCAACAGGCGTTATATGAATGGGGCGGCGACCAACCCGGATTTCCATGTACTGGCGCACGGCGGAGCCCAGGTAAAAGCTGCCCTGGACGCGACGATCGAACTGGGTGGAGAGAATTACGTTTTCTGGGGCGGACGTGAAGGGTATATGAGTCTGCTCAATACAAACATGAAACGCGAACAGGAACACCTGGCCCGTTTCCTGCATACCGCTAAGGAGTATGCACGCAGGCAGGGTTTTACCGGTACTTTTTTTATCGAGCCCAAACCTTGCGAGCCTACCAAACATCAATATGATTATGACAGCGCTACGGTCATCAGTTTCCTCCGGCAGTATGACCTGCTCGCCGATTTTAAACTGAATATCGAAGTAAATCATGCCACCCTGGCCGGCCATACTTTCACCCATGAATTGCAGGTTGCGGTGGATGCGGGTATGCTGGGATCCATCGATGCCAACCGCGGCGATTATCAGAACGGATGGGATACCGATCAATTCCCCAATAATATCAACGAACTGGTAGAAGCTCTCCTGATCATCCTGGAAGGCGGAGGTTTTAAAGGGGGGGGGATCAATTTCGATGCCAAACGAAGAAGGAACTCAACCGACCCGCAAGATCTGTTCCATGCGCATATCGGCGGGATTGACACCTTTGCCAGGGCCTTGCTGGTGGCAGATAACATACTGCAAAAATCGGAATATAAAAAAATAAGGGCGGACCGGTACGCCTCTTTCGATAAGGATAAAGGGGCCGCCTTTGAAAAAGGGTCTCTTTCCCTGGAGGACCTTCGCGAATTTGCCATCGCTAACGGAGAACCTGGTGTAATAAGCGGACGCCAGGAATACCTGGAAAATCTGATTAACCGGTATATTTAACTAAAATACGAGCTGCCATATGCAAACCCTACACGCCCTGGACTACCTGGTTTTCCTGGTCTATTTCCTGATCGTCGCCTTTTACGGCTGGTGGATCTACAACCGTAAAAAATCCGTCCAGGCCAACTCAAAGGATTATTTTCTGGCCGAAGGCTCGCTTACCTGGTGGGCTATCGGCGCCTCTCTGATCGCCTCCAATATTTCTGCCGAACAATTCATCGGCATGAGCGGCAGCGGTTTTAAACTGGGTCTCGCCATTTCCACCTATGAATGGATGGCGGCGGCTTCCTTGCTGATCGTAGCTATCTTTTTCATTCCGGTTTACCTGAAGAACAAGATCTATACGATGCCGCAGTTCCTCAGCCAACGGTATAACGACCGGGTGGCCATGATCATGGCTATCTTCTGGCTGACCCTGTATATTGTCGTAAACCTGATGTCTATTCTTTACCTGGGTGCTCTTGCCATCAGCGGGATCTCCGGGCTGAATATATACCTGTGTATCGTGCTGCTGGCCGTATTTGCCGTCATCATCACTTTGGGTGGAATGAAGGTGATCGGCTACACGGACGTGATCCAGGTGTTTTTTCTTATCCTGGGCGGTCTTGTGGCCACTTATATCGCGCTGAACCTGGTAGCGGAAAAATCCGGCCAGACCGGGTTAATAAATGGATTTAAATTACTGACCACCGAAGCGAACGATCATTTTCATATGATCTTTAAGAAGGATAACCCCAATTATGTCAGCCTCCCCGGTCTTTCCGTCCTGATTGGGGGTATGTGGATCACGAATCTGAACTACTGGGGCTGTAACCAATACATCACACAACGGGCGCTTGGCGCCAATCTGAATACGGCCCGCAGCGGGATCCTTTTTGCGGCTTTCCTGAAATTGCTGATGCCGGTAATTGTGGTTTTGCCGGGGATAGCGGCTTACGTGTTGTATCAGAAAGGTATGTTCCATACCGAGATGCTGGATTCAAAAGGAGTGGCGGATGTCAATAAAGCCTATCCGAATCTGCTTACGCTCTTGCCTGCCGGGTTAAAAGGGTTGGCTTTTGCCGCACTGACTGCTGCTATTGTGGCCTCTCTGGCCGGTAAGGCAAACAGTATTGCCACGATTTTTACGCTGGACATTTATAAGAAAGCCATTAACCGCGAAGCCAGTGAGAAAAAGCTGGTAGGAGTGGGAAAGATAGCGGTGATCGTTAGTATGATCCTGGCTATTCTGCTCTCGCTGGTAATAGGAGAGAAATTGATGGGAGAGGGTAAACAAGGATTTAATTATATCCAGGAATATACCGGTTTTGTTTCACCGGGGATCTTTGCGATGTTCATCCTGGGTTTTTTCTGGAAACGGACAACTTCCAACGCCGCGCTTTTTGCAACGATCGGCGGATTCGTCCTTTCCTGCGTATTAAAATTCCTGCCCATGTGGGTCGATCTCAGCTGGCTGACTCCATATGGATTTTTCCAGCCCAATAACGATAATAAAGGCATATACGAGATCCCTTTCCTGGACAGGATGGGTTTTGTTTTCCTTTTCTGTATTATCGGTATGGCTATCATTAATTTTGTGGAGAATAAAAGAGGGGTTAAGACAAACGGACTGGAAGTGGATGCCAGCATGTTCAAAGTATCCAAATCTTTTGCCGTCGGAACGATGGTAATTATCGGTCTGTTGATTGCGTTATATACTATTTTTTGGTAGACAGGACCGGCCAAGGGCCGGTCGCCTGAAAGGCCATCATAAGAGATAAAAAAAGGGACGCTGATGGCGCCCCTTTTTTTATATTGTAATGTGGGACTTTACCAGATAGATACTCTTAAACTATCGGGGCGGTACATTTTGTTGCCCGGCTTAACGCCAAAGGCTTCATAAAAGGCCGGGATATTGGCCATGGGACCATTGACTCTTTCTTTGGATGGGGCATGCACATCGGTCATCAGTTGTTTGGCCAGGATCTCTTTTCTTTCCAGGCTTAGCCATCCGTAGGAGTATCCCAGAAAATATCGTTGAAGCGGTGTAAGGCCTCCGATCTTTTCCCCTTTTTTGTAGGCATCCGTTTTTGAAAGGGCGTCCAGCCCGAGCAGAAGACCTCCCAGATCTGCAATATTTTCTCCCTGTGTAGCTTCTCCGTTAACATGAAGGGTATCGACAGGAGTGAATTCTGAGAATTGCCGGATGATCCTGGATGTCCTTTCTTTGAATTGTTTCTCATCTGCGGGCTGCCACCAATTCTTCAGGTTTCCCTGTTCGTCATACTGACGGCCCTGGTCATCGAACCCATGCGTTATTTCATGACCAATGGTAGAGGCGGCGGCATACCCGTAAACAAAGGCGTCATCCAATTCTTCATCCTTTTTCCCCGGAACGGTAAATATGCCTGCCGGCAATACGATCTCATTATTGCTGGGATTATAATAAGCATTATAAGTCTGGGGTGTCATGTCCCATTCCGTCCGATCGACGGGTTTGCCTAATTTGTTTATCCAATAACGATTCCACCATTCTGCTGCTCTTTCCATATTCAGGACAAAGGGCCCCCGGTCTATTTTCAAAGCGCTGAAATCTTTCCATTTATCGGGGTAACCGACCTTTTTGGTGATATGCGATAGTTTGCTAAGGGCTTTTTGTTTGGTACTGTCGCTCATCCAGGTCAATTGCCTGATCCTTGTTGCATAGGCATCCCGGATCCCTTCGACAAGATCGCTATAGCGTTTTTTTGACTTTTCGGGAAAATATTCTCTTACGAATAATTGCCCCATTGCTTCTCCCATTGCATTTTCCTGGGCGTCCAGTACCCTTTTCCAGCGGGGTCTGGGCACTTTAACGCCGGACAAAGTCTGTATATACAGGAAGCGATTGTTGAAGGTCTTCTGATCAAGATAAGGGGCGGCTTCCCGGATCACGTGAAAGGTCAGGTAATTCTTCCAATCCTGGAGAGGAGTCCTGGTTATTTCTTCATTCAATGAGGTGAAGAATTCCGGCTGGCGAACGATCAGGGAGTCCAGGTGGGTGATACCCATATTTTTGATCCAGGACTGCCAGGAAACTGAAGGGGATAGCTTTTGAAGATCGGCCATGCTCATCTTATGATAATTGGTATTCGGGTCACGGAGATCCTCCAGTTTCCGGGAGGCTTTGGCCAGCCTGCTTTCCAATTGAAATACCTTTTCTGCCTGCGTTGCGGCCAGGCTGCTGTCCCTGCCGAGTTGGAGGAAAGTAACGAACAGATAGTGCTGATAAGCCTTCCTTACCTGCACCGTTTTTTCATCGGTTTTAAAATAATACTCCCTGTCCGGCAAACCCAACCCGCCCTGTATCAATTGATAAGCCATCTGATCGCTGCTTTTGTCGTCCTGGTTGATCCCATCTTCGAACAGGACATACAGGGCCTTCCGGTGAAGGTCAGCCGCAACCCGCATGAGCTCTTCAGGGTTGCTGACGGCGCTGATCATATCCAGATGGCTTTGAATTGGTTTTATACCTTGTCGTTCGATATCAGCCGAATCCATTCCACTTGTCCAGAGGTCGCCGATCTGCTGGGTGACGCTGCCCGGAGTTCCATTTTCCGAAGCAGCCCGTTCGCTGATCGTTCTCAGGCGCTGGTAGATATCCTTTTGTACCATTTGACCAATGCCCCAGCTGCTTTCTTCCGGCGGGATCTGGTTTTTTTTCAACCAGCCTCCATTGGCATAGGCAAAAAAATTGTCAGTCGGGCTTACGGTGGTGTCCAGGTTTTCTGCCAGAAAATCGGGTATTGCCTTTTTCTCCGGGGTTTGACAGGCTGCCCATAATAGAGTAACGACAGCTAAGCTGCAAATTATTTTGATTTTGGTTTGCATACGGCTATTCAATTTTGCATACGGTGGTTAGATCCATCCAAATTTCCCATTCCTTGCTCATTGCGAAGGAGATTCTTGATCAACGGGATAATTAGCAAGACAGAAGGAGGGCTATACTCAGGTGTTTGGGTAGAAATTGGTTATATGCTGCGATTGATTATCTGCAGCAATCTTTTTTGCGGATAAAAACTGCTTTCAGTAGTTTGAGCAGAAATGTCCCTATGGATTGAAGTGCGGTCATGCAGCAAAGATACCCACTTATGACCGTTTGGCAAGTATATAGTCAATGACTGAACCTACGGTGGTCAGTTTTTCAGCATCTTCATCGGTGATTTTTATACTGAATTCTTTTTCCAATTCCACAAAGGTTTCCAAAACATCTAAGGAGTCGAGGCCAAGGTCATTGGTAAAGGAAGCGTTTCTGTCGAGGGATGATTCTTCTACTCCGAGTTTTTCCACTATGATCGTTTTGATCTTCGACGTAATTCCTGATGCACTAACAAGGGTGTCCATATACAATTTTCTGTTTTAACTAGGGGTACAAAATTAATACTAGAGCCGTTGTTCTTAACGTAAAAACCATAAATTTAACACGGCCGAAAGGCTCATTAACAATTAGACAACAATTGCCCGTTTACGGGGGGATTTTTGTTTCACCATGAAAACCAGTAGAATAGAGCGAAAAGAACAAATAATCTATCCATTGATCAGTTCGATGCCCTTTTCGGTGATCCTGATCTTTCTTTCCTTGTACAAATGTCCGGTTGTCATTTTGAAGGTTTTTTTACTCATGCCGAAAAAGGAATAGATGTCTTCCGGGCTTGATTTATCATGATAAGGGAGTTTGCCTTTATTCTCTGCCAACAAGCGTAATACTTTTCCGGTAGCGTCTTCCACTCTTTCATAACCAGGACGGCCGGCGACCACATCGATCTGGGCCTCGCCGGTTGGAGTGGTATCCGCAGGATATATCTTCTTTATAAAACCGGGGAATCGGTCTCCGATCATAATATCCTGGTAGATCTCGGAATTATGCAGGACGCCGGTGTGTTTATGGTTGACAATGACCAGCCAGCCAATATCGGTGCGCCGGAAAGCGGTAAGATCTACCAGGTCCTTTTCATTCACGCTCAGCTCTTCATTACTTAAGAATGGTTCTATTTTTTCGGTTGCAGCCAGTCTACCGGTTTGTTCGTCAAGGTAGATCCTGACCAGGTAGTCGCCCCCCGTCCGCATGCCTGTCAATTGTTTGGATTTCGGCACAAAAATATCTTTCATCAGGCCCCAGTCGAGAAAAGCTCCCTGGGGTGTCGTATTCACTACCCGCATTTTGACGATTTCTCCCAATACGCCCTTTGGCTCCTGTGTGGTAGCGATCACACGGTCCTCTCCGTCATGGTAAAGAAATACTTTCAGGGAATCCCCGATTTTGGCTCCTTTCGGAACAAAACGGGTGGGTAATAAGATGCCTGCCCCGCCATCGTCCAGGATAAGGCCAAAAGCGAGTTCTCTAAGGACTGTCATCTCATTATATTCTCCGATCTGCGGCATACCTGCTTATTAAAGTGGAAAGAATGGTGGTTATCAAACGATTCCCTGCAAATTTAGGTCATATTCACGAGTTTGACGGGAAGGGGAATATTTAGGCCTATGTAAACAAAATTGTTAAATAATCCTTATTTTGCAAGCCCCTTTTAGCATAACCGTTACCAAACGGTGATTTCCTCTCGCAAATATCTTCTATATTTTATTAATTTTTAAACCACATTCGTTATGCAGAATCTGGATCTTTTTCATTATTTAAAGGATGAGGCGATCAAAAACAAAACATTCAAATATGGCGCGTTCCCAGTTATAAATGATACGCATGATATTCAATTTCTGGAAGAAGGGCATGTCTTGGAATATTATTTATTGGACGGGGAAACAAAAACGGTCAGTTGGTTTTGGGGACCGGGAGAATTTATTATGCGAAGCTCAGGTCTCAGTCAAATAGAAGCGATGGACGATTTAAAGTTGATTAGTCTTTCCTCAAGTAATATTTCCCAAATGTCTGGATTGTCTTCGGAATTTAACAAGGATTACCGGAGTGTTCGAAGTGAACATAGTCAACGTATAAAACAAAGAGTAAACGATCTGAAAATATTATCTGCCGTTGAAAGGTATGGGCAGTTGCTGAAAACCAAACCCTGGGTCTTTGAAATAGGAACGGAAGAGGATATCGCTTCTTATTTAAGGGTTCCGGTAAGTAAGCTCCGGTCTTTTAGAAATAATAAGGATTAGAAGGATCTGTTAAAAAAAAGGCAGTCTTCTGTGTTTTTCAACATGGAAGACTGCCTTTCCGGAAAAACAGCCTTTCCGGATTGTATCAAGAGTTTTATTCAGGGTGAATTTTATTTCTTTTTCTTTTTGGATGGAGCTGGTGAGTCCGCCGTACTTAGGTCCTTTACCCGCATATGTCTGAATTTAACCACGTCGCCATGCCCCAGGAAACCCAAATGTCCTTTGGTGTTCTTTAGACCGGGATGATCTTTTTTATCCAGGGTACCATTCTTAATGGCATCGGAGATATCTCCGTCAAGGATGGTCGTTCCGTTCAGAATGACCTTGATATGATTATCTACGGCGGTGATCTCTTCCACGTTCCATTCTCCTGTCGGTTTCAGGTAACCGCGTTTGGCGGGAATGACACCGTAAACGGAACCATGATATTGGTATTCGTGAAGGTTCTTATAAATGGGTGCTTCATTATCCAATACCTGGATCTCCATACCAACATAAGCAGCATCGCCTTCGAGCGGCGCACGGATACCTATGCCATTATTCGCTCCGGGGGTAAGCTGGAATTCAAAACGATAGACGAAGTCGCTGTACTCATTTTTGGTATAGAGGTTGCCATGATCTCCTTTTTTAGGATAGATGGCGATATGATCGTCCTCAATGACATAATCTGTTGTGTTGCCTGTCCATTGGTACATGTTGGTTCCGTCAAACAAAAGATCGAAACCTTCCTTTTTTTCATCCTCAGCAAGCGTGTAAGGAATAGGTCGGGGGATCTCCCGGACATACAGATCGCGGTACGCTACATGACGGCCATGTGCCTGCAGTTCGATCTGTTCTTCGGGGAAGATGGGAGTCTTACGATCCCAATAGTTTTCCAAAATGACATTATCCACGGTGAGTTCTCCATTCAAATAAACGGTTACCCGGTCGCCTTTCATGATGATATGAAAACTATTCCAGTCGCCGATGGCATTATCGGCCAGTTTCAAGGGTTTGCTGGGATAGACGGCATTATTGTATAATCCACCTGAACCTACCTGGGCACCCACATCCCTGCGGGAGGTATCCCAGATCTGTACCTGGGGCGAACCGCGAAGATAGATACCGGCATCTCCGTCCGGATCGATCTTCCAATCCACATACATTTCAAAGTCGCCATATTTTTTTACGGTACAGAGATTTTCTCCTGAGCCGCTGAATTCAAGCTGTCCATTAACCGCTTTCCAGCTCTTGCGCATATCTTCATCAGCTTTTTGCTGCTCTTTTTCCAGGGTGGCTGCATCCATTTTTGCCCGCAGAATGGGATTGGCGACCAAGCCTTTCCATCCGGAGAGATCGGTTCCATTGAACAGGGATACGATGCCTTCACCGGCCGGCATTTCCGCCAGGTATTTGCGGATGGCCTGACGCTGGTAGTCGCTATCCTGTCCTTTTAATACGGAACTGGCTTTTTCAAGCAATTTGCGGACAATCTCTCCCGATAAGGTCTTATCGGCCAGTGCGATGTTCATGACGGCCAGTGCGGCGTCCTGTTGTAAGGCGGCATTATCCAAAAAATTTCCAGCAAAAAGCAAGGCTATAAATGTTTTGCATTTACCGGCCTCTTTCAGGATCAATTGTTGCTGCGCGGTTGTTTTTGCAATTTCCATGGCCTGGCGGAGGATTAGTAATTTCTGCTCCGCCGGATAACCGGAACGGCTGGTCAGATGTACGATTCCCGTTATGGCCTGATTAATATAGGCTTCATCGCCAGCCTGGCGGGAGATTTTATTCAGGGATAGAATGGCGCTGGCATCGGGCCAATTGGATAAAGCGCTTACCACCGCTTTTTTTGCCTGTTCATTGCCTGCTTCGAATCCGTTCGATACGATCTGCTGAGCTTCTTTACCTCCTACGGCCGCCAGGATATCGAAGAAAAGATATTGTTTACCGGCAGTCGCCTGTTTCATTTCCGTTAATATCCGGCTGGTCCGTTGCGCACTATCCCCGATGCCGGCGCTACCGGCAATGATAGCCTGTTGTACCGCATGAATCTCACCGGGTTGATCACGGGTTACCAATAAGGCAAATAATTGAGGAAGGGTCTGCGGTGTGGCGAGATCTTTCAAAGCGATAAATGCAGCCTTGCTGACCGTGGTGTCCGTACTTTTTACCAGGGGCAAAACATCGTTCACCCGGCTATCTGCACCGCGGGCAGCCAAAACTTCAACGAGGGCTGCCTTGGCATGGGGCGCCGTAGCAGCCAGCGCACTGCCGATTTCGTCGGGAATGGTATTCCCCTTCATGATCAGGAGCGCATTTTTTACGGCTGCCACTTCTGCCGGATCATCTTTTTTCAAAACGGCAAGTAAGGCTGGCAAGGCTTGTTGTTGTCCTATCTGGCCGGCTGC
This sequence comes from Flavitalea flava, assembly GCF_054461575.1. Taxonomy (NCBI): domain Bacteria; kingdom Pseudomonadati; phylum Bacteroidota; class Chitinophagia; order Chitinophagales; family Chitinophagaceae; genus Flavitalea; species Flavitalea flava. The sequence goes on along the minus strand of NZ_JBTLQH010000035.1, from coordinate 29,475 downwards.
CTTTACAGCTCTTAACCGGACGCTTGACTCTTTATCCTTCAAGGCGTTGAGTACGGCGGGTAAGGCTCCCGACTGACCTGTATTGCCCAACATGGTTATGATCTCTCCTTTGACGGTTGTTGAGGAACCGGTTAATTTTTTTACCCAGGCTCCAGTTGCTTCTGCATCGGTAAAGGGGCCTGCATATTTAAGGGCTGCTTCGCGGTACTGCTCATTTTTATCATCCATCGCAACGATCAGCAGGGGTATGCTTTTATTTCCCTGGATGGTGACGAGCAGATTCAGGGCTGCGCAACGTGCCGCTACTTTTTGATCTCCTGTCGCTTTCGTCAGCAATTCACCTGCGATTTTTGTCGCCTGGATGTTTTTTCCCGTTGCGATCAATTGCCGGGCATAACTGATATAAGCATCGGTTGCACCGGTGACATCGTATCCATAGCCGGCTTTCTCTGCAGCCTTGGCCAGAATACGTTCCGAACCCGGATCGCCGATCCTGGAAAGAGCGTATAAGGATAATTTCGTTAATTTTTCGTTCTTGCCTGTCGCCGGATTAGCGGCCAAAGCGCTGATAAAAGAAGCTGCGGTCGCCGAACGGGTATCACCTAATGCCTCGACCAGGGTAAGCTGTCTGTCGTCTTTCGCATTTTGAAGAGCCTCCAGCAAACCTTTATTGGCGGCCGGGGTATTGATGGCTACCAGGCTCCTGGCGGCCGGATCACAGAGACGTTCGTCGTTCAGATAAGGCGTGAGAAAAGATACGTTTCCGTCCGTAGCGGTTATTTGCAGCTGACGGATGATAAAGGCCTTGTTCTCTTTATCCGCAGTTTTGGTAAGGGCCTGGCAGTAAGCCCGGGCGCTGCTTTCACGAAGCGTCTCGTTGCCTGTTTGCGTGGTATAATAGGAGAAATTCCCCAGCGCATATTCCAGACGGGTATTGTCCCCGGATCCCGGTGCTGCAAGCATCGAAGCCATTTCGGTCAGACCGTCCTGCCCCAGGGAGGAAATGGCCGTCATGGCCGTTTGTAATTCTTCTTTATTGGAAGCGGGGATTCTGGCGAGCAGATCCGCGATCTTCGTGGTAACGGTCCGTTGATCCGTGGCCGTCTGTGCGGTAGCGGTAGTAAAAGCACAGAATAGTAATAATGCCGATAAAATATTTTTCATGTTGTCGTTGTCGGTTTGTCGGTGTCGTTGTTGGTGTCGGTTTACGTTCGCTGTGTCGGTTTTCCGTTCGCTGTGGTTAAGCTTTCGGTTGTTTCAGATCAGATAACCCATGGCGCCCGCATTTGCCGGTGAATGAGTGCGTTTGCCCCTGCATCGTCCGGAAAGGTTTGGGTGACAGGATCGAACTTTAAGCTGCGTCCAAGTTGCAGGGCGATCTTACCGAGGTTGATCAGCGTACAGGACCGGTGACCGTTCTCTTCATTCAGGGCAAATTTTTTCCTGTTCTTCACGGCATCCACAAAATCGGTCACCTGAGGAGCCGGATCAGGAAAGGCAGCCAGTTTCTTTTCGAGGTCGGGAATGGTGGAATGGAATCCAGGGTATAATTTCCCGTTTGGTCCTTCTATGTAAGCGGCATTCTCATCGGCTCCTTCTCCATCCAAAATGATCTGGCATCCATCGGCATAAGTGTAGGTGATCCTTCTCCAGGTACCAACAGCATCCGGATGCTGCTGCGGGGCATCAATCTCTATGGACACAGGGCTTGTATCGTCTTTTCCCAGGAAATACTGGATAGGATCGATATAATGTTGTCCCATATCACCCAGGCCCCCTCCATCATAATCCCAATAACCCCGGAAGGTCTGGTGTACACGATGGGGATTATAGGGTTTATAGGGCGCCGGTCCGAGCCAGCGGTCATAATCGAGTTCTTCGGGAACGGGAACCTGTTCCAGGTTCGTCTTGCCAACCCAATAGAATTTCCAGTCGAAGCCGGTATGTCGTCCAACGGTCACCTTTAAAGGCCAGCCTAACAGGCCGCTTTCTACCAATTTCTTAATGGGTTTGACCGTAGTGCCCATTCCATAGAAATTATCTTCAAAACGGAACCAGGTATTCAGACGGAAGATCCGGCCATATTGCTGAACCGCTTCTACCAGACGTTTGCCTTCTCCAATGGTTGCCGTCATAGGTTTTTCGCACCAGATATCCTTTCCGGCACGGGCCGCATCCGCAGCAATGATACCATGCCAGTGAGGAGGCGTGGCGATATGTACGATATCTACCTCCGGTAGTTGGATCAGTTCCCGGTGATCTGTAAAAATTTTTAATCCTTTGGCTGCGCTTCCCAACAGGTCTGTAGCTTCCCGGAGGTGTTTTTTGTCCACATCACAGATGGCAACTACCCTGGTACCGGCATAACCGAAATGACCGCGACCCATTCCGCCAACGCCAATAACGGCCTTGGTCAATTGGTCACTGGGAGGAATAAAACCCTGTCCTCCCAATACATGCCTGGGAACGATCGTAAAGGCGGCAAGGGCTCCCAATGAACTTTTGAGGAAGGCCCGCCGTGAATTTTCTTTTTTACTCATGGAATTTGATTAACGAGAATTATGGAGTTAAAAGGTCTGAATCGTCTGCATCCAACGCTATTACATTCAATCCTATAAAAATGAAGCATTTAATTCAAATTAAGCGCAAGTTTCCGGATTAAAAAAATGCTCTTGCCATGCAAACGATTGCGTAAAAACCTGTAGATTCACGTTTCTATGATCCCTATGCATTCAATACATCGTTTCAACCGTTTTCTTTTAGGATTGGGAAGCGCCATTTTGTTGATGGGAGCAAACTGGAATTGTACGGGCCGGGGTGGAAAAACCGGACCGGCTGCAGATAGTGTTTCCGGAATTGCCCGGACGGTTCCTGATAAGGAGGAGCTTGCCCGGTTGGATAGTACACGGGCTGACAGCGCCCGTGCTGCCCGTGCCTATGCCGATAGTGCCGCTGTCAGCAATGCCCGTTTTGTAATGATTTACAACAATGAGGATACCGGCAAACACAAAAATATTGTTTTGCCGGATGGGACAACCATCAAAATGAGTCATGAAACTACGATCCGGATCACGAAAGCGTTCAATAAAACCAACAGAGAGGTCCAATTGGATGGAGAGGCTGTATTTTCGGTGAAAAATCAGGCCGGGCTGCCTTTTTTCCTGTACACTAAGAATTTACAGATCCAGGTTTTGGGAACCCGTTTCCGGGTAGATGCTTATGCCAAATTTGCGGGAGAAGAAGTCGATGTCCTCTCCGGTAAATTAAAAGTCAGGAAGTCCTATCATTCCACCACCGATAATGAACCTGAATTGCTTCAAGCCGGGGAAATGGTGATGATCAACCGGGATATCGATCTGATGGAAAAGGAGAAAGTGGATTCTACGGAATTAAGAACCTGGGACATCTGGAAAGAATAATTGGACTTTTGCCAGGAGGGTTTTTACTCGCCCTCGTCTTCTGCAAAGGTCAATACATAATTATTGTTATCGACGATCGAAAATTCAGTTGCTCCATAAAAGGTCTTTTCTAATCCATTGACTACAGGAACTCTGTTCCTGATCTTTTCGAAAAAGGAACGGATATTTTTTAGTTTGATATAGAACAGCAGCGAGCCGCCATCCTGCCTGCTTATTTGGGGCAGATCTTCTCTCAGGGTTTCGGCAGCCTGGAACATGATGTGCACATTGTTACAGACCATCAGCGCCCAGATCAGCTCTTCCTTTTCGCCTTCCGGTACGGTATTGATCAATTGAAAACCAAGCTGGGTGTAAAATGCAATACTGGCCTTCATATCCTTGACAAAGATGTTGGGTGAAAACGATTCCATAGTAGATTTTTTTTATGAGTTTTATTCTATCGCTTACTGGTAAAGATAATAAATTTTACATCAAAAAACTAATAAAATTAGTATTTTTATTACCATTATTTTTAGTTTTTTGAATAGAGTGGTTGCTTCTGAATAGCTATTGTTGCTTCTTTTTCATTATCTTATAATTATTCTATTCTGCCGGTTACCTGGGTTCTGGACAAAACACTTATCTTGTAATCAATGCTTCTTGTCTTATCATATCAGATAGCGGATAGTATCGATATAAAGTCCTTCCGGGCAAGTTTTAAGGAGGGTATCCACCATTTTGATGCGGATGAGTTATTTTATAAGACGGCAGAGGAATCCTTTGTCTATGTATTTAAATATGGAGTGGTTTGTTTTCTTAACTATGATCAAACGAGCGCCAATGAATATTTGAAACGGATCGCTCCTTATTGTAAGAACCTTTTCGAACAGAAGCTCAGTGAAGAGTTCGAAGTCCAGACTAATGCCCGGGAAAATAAGTTCGGTTATAATAAGATCGAGATTATAAACGCGGAGGTGGAAACCCTTCGTTTAATTATGCTGAATGTCAGCCAATCTGTGGCTCTCGATTATTATTCGGAACTGACCAACCTGCTGCTGGAAGAAACGAACCGGCATACACAAAGCCTGGAGAAAAAGGGAAAACTGGATGTATCTGGGAAAAACCTGAAAAAATATATCGGGAAAACCCTTAACCTGAAGAACCTCATCGCTGAGAATCTCTATATTTTCGACTCCCCCCCTGAAACCTGGGATGATGAGAACCTGAATAAAATCGATCTCGGGCTCAAGCGGACTTTTGACCTGCAGGAGAGGTATAAAGATATACGGGAAGGGTTGCAGATCATTAAAGAAAACCTGGAACTATTTAAGGATCTCCTGCAATACCGGCAAAGTACCGTCCTGGAATGGATAATTATCGTTCTCATCTTTATGGAGGTGCTCAACCTTCTCATAGATAAGTTTTTCAAATAGTCACTGCTAAGACGTTTTAGTGTATTCCTTACGCATTATGCCAGGTTGGTATTGCTCCGGGCTTACCCCTAATTTATTCCCTGTTTTTTATAAAGCCATGTTATAGATGAATAAAACTAATATGTTTTTATTTAATTGACTAATAGCTAGTTATAGTTTTGGTTTTGCTTGTTCCGGGCATTATTTCTTATACAATCCGAATATAAGTTGTTATTGGCTCCGTCAATTTTTTCCTTTGATCTGTAAAATTGAAGCCCAGTTTTATTTGCTTGTTGTATGAAAATGAACCAAAACAAAAAAAGGTTCCACCCGGAACCTGCTGCCAAAAATTCATCTTTCCGATCCCTGACAGTTTTATCCCGGGCGTCACTGCGGAATCTTTTTACACCTTCTTACGACTTTTCCTTATTGAATCATCTTCCATCATTGAAGAACCTTTCCTTATTGAATCACCTTTTCTTATTGAACCATTTTCCATCATTGAACCATCTTCCATTTATTAAAAATAACAAACAACTGTTTATGAAAAAAACGCGATTGCTTCATAAAATGCTCCTTGGCATTTTTTTCCTGTTGGTTTTACATCCTGCCCAGGCGCAGGATAAAACCGTCACGGGAACTGTCAGTGATGAAAAAGGGTCACCGCTTGCGGGCGCTACGATCAGGGTCAGAGGATCCGAACATGGGACAAATACCAATACTACCGGAAATTTTTCTATCAATGTTCCGGCTTCGGCGACCCAATTATTGATTTCCTATATCGGGTATGCCACCCAGGAAATAACTATTAAAGGAAGTACTACGTTTCAGGTGAGTCTGAAATCGCTCAGGGAAAGTCTCAACGAAGTGGTCGTGGTGGGTTATGGCACACAAAGAAGGAAAGACCTGACCGGCGCGGTTTCCTCGGTTAAAGGAGGCGCAATCAAGGACCTGCCGGTAACCAGTGTAACCGAAGCCCTTCAGGGGAGAGCGGCCGGTGTGGAAGTGGTTAAGAACTCCGGTATGCCCGGCGCCGCATCTTCGATCATTATCAGAGGTCTTTCTTCGCTTAATCAGCCGGTTCCCTTATATATCGTCGATGGGATCAGACAGCCGGGAGATAATATAAATGTTCAGGACATCGCTTCGATCGATATCCTGAAAGATGCCAGCGCGGCTGCTATTTATGGTTCTGCTGCGGCAGGGGGTGTTATCCTGATCACCACCAAAAAGGGAGCAGGCGCCAAACCTTCCATCAACTTTAACGCCCGTTATGGAATAACCAAACCGAAGTTGATCCATCTGCTGGATAAAACCGGTTTTATTAAACTGAACAACATCATTGCTCCCCAATTTTTCGCAGGAGCTACGCATACGGATACACTGGCCAATACGGATTGGGTAAAAGAATTATACGGTGATGCGACCGAGCAGAATTATAATCTTTCCGTTTCCGGTTCTTCGCCGGTGGTGAACTATCTGCTTTCCGGGTTTTACAATGCCCAAAAAGGGATCTATATTAAGAACTATTCCAACATTGGGGGAGCCCGTATCAATACGGACTTTAAATTAGGAGATTTTATCAAAATAGGAGAGCAGTTGTCCATTTCACAACGTAAGACAGCGCCCGTTGTAGGTTCCGAAGCGCAATTGCATAATGCCCCCTTCCGGACACAACCGATCATCCCGATCTATAACAAGGATGGTACCTTCGGAACTGTTCCTCCCGGATATAATGGTCTTGCCTTCGGCGGACCGAATCCTGTGGGTTCGGCCCTGGCTGCCAATGCGCTGGATTATCAGAACAATTTGCAGGCCAATGCCTATGCGGAGATCAAATTACCGTTGCATTTAAGTTTCAGGACTAATTTCGGATACTCGTATTATCTGGAGACCCAGGATTATTTTCAAAATTCCTACAGTTTCGGGGCGGTAAGCCAGACTACCAATTCCCTGAACAAACTCTATTTCGAGAATAAACAGGTATTGAGCAATTTCGTCCTGACGTATGACGAACATTTTGGAAAACACAGCGTCAATGCCGTTGCGGGGTATGAGCAGATAAGGAATACTTCGAATTCGCTGAATGTGATCTCTACTTCCGTTGGATTACCGGATTATTCCATCGTTCCTACTTCAGGGACGCAAAATACGAATCAGGGAAATTATGATCCGAACGGTCTGGTAAGATCCCAATTCGGAAGGATCAATTATAATTATGACAGCCGCTATTATATTTCGGGATCCCTCAGACAGGATGCCAATTTCACGGTATTTGGACCGAATAAACAAAAGGGTACTTTCGGAGCTGTTTCTGCGGGCTGGAATATCAGTGATGAATCGTTCTTCAAAGGATTGTCTCCCATTATTAACTCGCTTAAATTGAGGGGAAGTTATGGAACGCTGGGTAACAGCGCGATCCGGCCTTACTCTTATGCGGCCACCTATAGCCAGTTCCAGGGAACGGTAGGGCAGGGCTCTTTATCCGGTGCGAATTTTGCGCCCGGCGCCCCTCTGTATATCGGTAATGCCATCAACGCGATCCCTAATCCAAATCTGCATTGGGAAACGGCCTATGAAACAAATATCGGTCTGGATGGAGAAGCGCTCCAGGGCCGGTTGTATTTTTCGGTCGAATGGTATAACCGTACCACCAAAGACGTTTTGTATGCATTGCCGCTTGCACTCAGTTCCGGATTTACATCGCCTTATCTGACCAATATCGGTGAGATCAGTTCGAAGGGCTGGGACATTTTGTTAGGGTATAAGGATAAAGCGGGCGATCTGGGCTACGATATCAGTGTTACCGGTGGGTTTAACAAAAATAAGGTGGTGAACCTGGATGGTATTACGACTGATGCCCTCTACGATGGTTATAACTATTATAATAACGGCAATGAAGGGTATGGGATCATGCCGAACCTGCCTATTACGGTCACCAAGGCCGGTCTTCCCTTTGGTTCTTTCTACGGTTATAAAACCCTGGGTTTGTTCAAGACTGATGCGGAGGCTGCTGCCAGCGCACAACCGAATGCGCATGCAGGTGATCTGATCTTTGCACATGATCCAAAGAATGGAGCTAAACTGAGCAACGACGATAAGCAGGTTATCGGTAATCCCAATCCTAAACTTGTCTATGGAATAAATATCCGTTTGAATTATAAAGGATTCGATTTGGCCATGTTATTCAACGGAGTTGCCGGTGTCGATCTTTTTAATGGCGTGAAGGCATATGAAATGTTCCCCTTCTCCACGGATGGTAATACGACCAGCAAGGTTTTCGGAGATTCCTATGTAGGATCGAACGGTCTTACTTCCCAGCCCCGTCTTGGCGTAGCCAACAGTAACGGAACTTTTTCCCTGGACCCCAATAAAAATTATACTTCCGTGAATAGCTATTTTGTAGAAAGCGGAAGTTACCTGAAGCTGAAAAATGTTCAGTTGGGCTATACTTTCTCCAACCGGTTTTTAGAAAAGGCAAAAATGAAGAGCCTCCGTTTATTTGTAATGGCCAATAATCTTTTCACCATCACCAAATATTCCGGTCTTGACCCCGAAGTAGGAAGCTCATTCTCTCATCAGGCGACCATGGGTTTTGTGGGAACAAATATTGGCGTCACCACCAGGGGACTGGATGGCGTATCCCAATATCCGCAAACCAGGATCTATTCTGCAGGACTGGATATTAATTTTTAACGAACCCATTCAAATCTACTAAAATGATCAAAAAAATAATAGCTGCCTTACTGGTGATCGTGACCGTTACCGGTTGCACAAAAGATCCCTCCCTGGTGAGCCCGACCAATCAGTATTCCACCGGCAATTATCCCGGTAGTCTTAATGACCTGAACAGTATACTTGCGACTTGTTATTCCACGCTGAGGGATCCCAATCTTTTTGGTTTTAACCTGTTGCCCAAGGTGATGGCGAACTGTACGCATACGGCCTATTGCAACTACAATGATAACGGAGGCTGGGCGGAAATGGCCAATACCAAACTGGGCATTGCCAATTCTTATTCCCTGGGTGCCTGGCAGGGATTTTATACAGGAATCAAGAACTGTAATACCTTGTTGAAAGGCGCGGATTTTTACGCCGCCAATTATTCAAAAGGAACGGACGGTCAGACGGTGGACTATATCCGGGGGCAGGCCTATTTTCTGCGTGCCTTTTATTATTTCGAACTGGAATGTCTTTTCGGTGAAAGTTATTTGACGGCAACCGGAGGCGGAGAGAAAATGGGCATTCCTATTTTCGACAAGGTTCCTTCTGGTCTGGACAGTACACAAAAACCACGGAGTTCGGTCAAGGAAGTCTGGGATTTTATAAAGAAGGATCTTCAGCAATCCGCAACCTTACTGAAGGGCCAGCATTGGGCGGGTAACGATATTGGCAGAATTACGGAATGGGCCGCCAAAGGTCTTTTGGGAAAAGCTTATGTCTTTACCCAGGATTGGACCAGTGCCAAGACTATCTTACTCGATGTGATCAACAATAGCGGTAAATCGCTGATGCCATATGCCAAATACCGGGATGCTTTTATCGGTATTCCTGCCAATGAGTTTAATGAAGAATCGCTTTTTGAGCTGAATATCGATTATGATTCCAAAGGAAACTATGGGGTATACGGAAGCGCACCCAATTCGACCAGCATCAACGGGCTGATCTGGTCCCCATGGGTGATCGGTTACGACGGGACGGAAGCAAGCGGCAATGCCCTGGGTTATGGTAATGAAAATATGCATGATAAAAATGTGCTTCGTTTTGGGTTTAATATCGGTACTTACCAACTGGTTAATAATCCTACCTATGATGCTGCCTACAATCCCGGCAAGAGCGGGTATATGAGTTCCAAATGGCCAAAAGTGATCATGGACCCGGCTTATAAAACACAATCTTTGGCGGTCAGAACCACCAAATCTGCCGATCCCCGTTTGTTTGTGAACGGATTACAGCCCTGGGTAGACTCGGTTATTTTCCTTACGTCGGAAGGATATCGTCCCGTATCCAAACCTAATTATTTTGCCGGACAGGCTCCTGTTTATGCCTGGAGTTTCCGTAAATATGCACCGGTATTCAACAGTGTGAACAATGTTCCCGGAGGACAGGCGGATGGCGCCAATCTCTATCTTTTGCGTTTGGCAGATGTATATCTGTTGTATGCAGAAGCCTGTCATCAATCCAGCGATGATGTGAATGCCCTTGAATTTGTCAACAAGATCAAACGCAGGGCCTATGATTACCCGGTCGATGTCGTTTCACCGGTAGATTATCCCAGCCTTTCCAGCCCGACCAGTGCTGCGAATGCCGGCGATCCGGTATTGGGTAATAATCCCCTGTACTACGAACGTTGGGCCGAGCTGTTCAATGAAGGACATTGGTGGTTCGATATCTGTCGCTGGCATCTGGGATCATCCGAAGCTTCCTTTTATGTAACGGCGCTGGCTCAGGGTGATAACCCGATGACCTTTCCCGATAAAACCTATTCATGGCCTATTCCGCTGGCAGAGATCAATTCGAATGCCAAGATATCCGGGCAGCAAAACCCGGGTTATAATTAATAAGATATGACCGGGCAAACAGTGCAAAGGCTTTGTTTTTTGCACTGTTTGTTTCCTAGTATTCATCAGTTTGAATGTTTAGTAGTATGAATTTATTACGCCTGAACCTGATACGCCTATATTTTATCCGGCTGAATTTTATCCGGCTACATTTATTACTTGTCGCCCTGAATATGGGTTGCACAGGTATGCAGGCACAGGACACTCTGAAAAATACTGCCGAATTAAGTCTTCCCCTTTCGGCCCGGAAAATGGTGATCGCCCATTGTATGACCAATATCATTCGTTATAAAGGGCATAAATTCGAGAACAGTTGCGATCCGGAGTATTATCAAAGGACGGGAAATATCACCTCGCTTATTGGAGGTCTTACACAGGTATTGCCTATGGAAGATACCTTGCTGAAGGAGGCCTCTCTCGACAGCGCCGTTGCTTTCGAAATGCGGGCGGCGATAGCCAGCGGAATTGATGGTTTTCAATTTTATTACACCTTGCATTCTCCGGGTTGGGATGATATCATCAAGGCTTATTTCAGAGTGGCCGGCCGGGGAAATATCGATTTTAAATTTACCTTTTGCCTATCCCATCCTTCAGGTGGTAATGAACAAACCCGGATCGCTGAATTCGCGCAACGGATAAACAGTATTCTGGATGAAGTGGGAAGAAATAATTCACATTGGCTGCGGACTCCCGATGGAAGATTGATCGTGTATTTATGGTACGGAGACGGGCTTGCGGATATTCCCGCTGATCCAAAAGGGTTACCTCAACCCTTTTATATTGCCAACGCGTATAAAAAACTGGCCGCCTCTGTGCAGGATAAATTCGCCTGTATATTTACGATCAATGAGCAGATAACCGAAGAAAAGCTGAACAGTTATCTCGATTATTTTCCTGCCTGCTGGATCTGGACTTTACCTTATACGAATGATTATATAGGGTACAGGGTTGCTGCTGCCTGTAAAAAAAGGAGCCGGACATTTACTGGTTCGGCCTTCTGCGATTTTTACACTTCCAAGCTTCTGGAAAAAGGTACCTGGAATATCCTTAGCGCCCGTGCTGCGGCCGAAGCAGGTGTGGATAAAGCCGAACGTAAATATATCGTGACGGGGCTTTCTTATAATTTCCGGAAATTGCTCGAGTTCGGTATCGGGCAGGATGCGACCCTGCTGAATGTCATTACCTGGAACGATTATCCCGAAGGACATCATCTGGCCCCGGAGATCAATCATAATGAAGGCTTTTCTCTTCTGCTCAATTATTATAAAAGCGTATGGCAGCAAAAAACGTCGCCTTACCAAAAGAAAGATCTTGCCATGGTGTTCTTTAAAAAGTACAAGCGGAACACTATTCCCCAACCTTATAATTTTAAAGTAGTGGATATTGAAAAAGGGATCGATCCGGAAATTGAGGATTCCGTGGAGGTGATCAGCCTGCTTACCGGGCCTTCGGTGCTGGTGGTAAATCGCCGGTCCGTTCCTGTTCCCGCCGGATTTTCAGCTACAAGGTTCAGCCAGGAAGAAGGTGCTGTGGAGGTCAGTGTGTACAGGGATAAAAAGACGGTCCTTCATTTTTATACACCGGAAAAGATTACCTTACATCCCTTCCGGACCGACCGCCTGACCTATTCATACAGCAGCCTGTATGAGGATTTTTACCAACCAATTGTCGGAAACCTTTTTCCCCACTCCGGGAACAACCTTTCGTCAGCGAATCAACATCAATAACAGCATCCGAAATCAAGAGCCCTTATGATAGTAAAAAAAACGTTTGTTTATCTGTTTAGCCTCCTTTTGTTACAAACCGCAGAGGCGCAGGAAAAACCGATCGAAGCCGGAATGGGTCTTGTAAAGCTTCAGTTCCAGCTCAAAGAAAACGGCAGGCCTGTCTATACTGTTTCCTTCAACCAAAAACCGGTTATCCTTTCCTCGCATCTTGGTTTTGCCTTAACCGAAGATAGTAGTTTTTATACCGGTTTTCAATGGACCGGAACGGAACGAAAATCGGTGGATGCCAACTGGCAGCCGGTTTGGGGGGAAACAAAAAATATACGCGATCATTATGAGCAGCTGGTTGTCCATTTACAAAAGAAGACGGCCCCATTCCGTCAACTCAATCTTATTTTCCGGGTATTTGAAGACGGAGTAGGATTTCGGTATGAATTCCCCAAACAGCCCGATCTAACGTATTTTGTGGTTACGGATGAAAAGACGGAGTTCCACTTCGCGGGTGATCATAAGGCTTTCTGGATCCCCGGCGATTATGATACCAATGAATATCCTTATTCCATTTCGAACCTGAGCGGAATCGACAACAGGGAGCTGGTAAAAATATCAACGGACATCGCCGTGCGGGTGGCGCCTGATGCCTATGCGGTTCAAACGCCTCTGATGATGAAGACCAGTGATGGGCTTTATATCAATATTCATGAGGCGGCGCTGACCGGTTATCCCGCGATGCAGCTGCATGTCGACCGGGGCAGTCTTATCTTGTCTTCTGCCCTCGTTCCGGATGCAGTTGGTAATAAGGCGTATTTACATGCCCCTTTTTCTACTCCCTGGCGAACAATCATCGTTAGCGATAAAGCGACGGATATCCTGGCTTCTAAAATGATCCTGAATCTGAATGAACCTTCCCGGATAGAGAACACATCATGGATCCATCCCATGAAGTTCGTAGGTGTCTGGTGGGAAATGCAAACGGGGAAGAGCACCTGGAGTTACTCCGATTTCCCGGATAGTGTTTCTCCGTCCGGCGGGCTCATCCCCAATGGCCGGCATGGCGCCAATACGGCCAATGTCAAAAGGTATATCGATTTTGCGGCAAAAAATAATATCAAAGGTGTACTGGTCGAAGGCTGGAATACCGGCTGGGAGGATTGGTTCGGTAAATGGAAAGAAAAGGTCTTCGACTTCGTAACGCCTTACCCCGATTTCGATATTAAGGAGATCACCCGTTATGCCGCCTCCAAAGGGGTGAATATGATCATGCATAACGAAACATCCGGATCGGCGACGAATTACGAACGGCAGCTGGATACGGCATACCGGTTCATGCGTGCGTTGGGTTACCATTCCGTTAAGACCGGTTATGTCGGTAAGATCATTCCCCGTGGTGAACATCACGACGGACAATGGATGGTGGATCATTATACCCGTGTGACGGAAAAGGCCGCGCAGTACCAGGTGATGGTAGACGCCCATGAGCCGATGCGTCCCACCGGGCTTCAGCGTACCTATCCGAACTGGATGGCCAGCGAGGCAGGCAGGGGCAATGAATACAATGCCTTCAGTAACGGGAATACCCCTGAACATGAGACCATTCTTCCCTTTACCCGGTTGATGGGCGGTCCCATGGATTATACACCGGGTATTTTCCGTATCAAAGGGTATTCCGATGTGCCGGGTAGACAGGTGCATACGACGCTCGCCAAACAGCTCGCTCTCTATGTAACGATCTACAGCCCTGTACAGATGGCGGCGGATCTGCCGGAGAATTACGAAGCCCATAACGACGCCTTCCAGTTCATCCGGGATGTTCCGGTCGACTGGGATGATACAAAGGTGGTGGAAGCGGAACCCGGAGATTTTGTAACGATTGCCCGTAAGGAAAAAGGGAAGGACAATTGGTTTATCGGAGCTATTACTGGCAGTCATGGCCGCCAGGCAAAGGTTCTCCTTAACTTTTTGACGAAAGGGAAAAAATATCAGGCAATAATTTATAAGGATGCGGATAATGCCGGATGGAAAACAAATCCCGAGGCATACGTCATTGAAAAAAGAACGGTGGACAGCAGCACCTTGCTGTCTTTAGCCCTGGCAGAGGGGGGAGGAGCCGCAGTAAGTATTTTTGGCTTATGATCATGATCATTCAGAACTGAAAGAAGATATTCAGAGCGACCGGATCTCCATAATCCGGTGCTCGAATTCTTCATTGGGAACGAAAGATTTGTTCTTGATCTTTGTCTTGTAGGTATTGATGGTATTGACGGAGTATTCCAGGATACGGGCAATTTTTTCATTGTCATGAATACCCATACGTATCAGTGCGAATATGCGCAGATCAGTGTTCAGGAATTCATGCTCTTTTAACTGGATCTGGTCCTCTTCGCGGAACAGGGCATTAAATCCTTGTATAAAATCGGGGAATAGTTTAAGGAAAACCTTGTCGAAATTCTGCAGCAGTTCTTCTTTTTCTTTTTTCAGATTGGTGTTGTTCACCAGGGTAATGATATCCTCCCACTTGCGATAGGCTATTTTCTGCTCCAGGGATTTTTTGAATTTTTCGATTTTGGCAAAAAACTCGGAATCCGCATTAAAGAAGTAGCCGATGTATTCTTCTTTTATCTTATTGGCTTCGGATAATTTATTATTGGTTTCCACCAGGCGTTGATTGATGGCCTGTTCCTTAATATGCGCCTGGGTGATCACCTTTTGAGCGGCCTTCAGTTTGTTCACCTGTTTGAATACGATGATGGCCAGACCGATCACCAGTAACAGTAACAGGGTGGAGATCACCGAATAGATGATCAGTGTTTTCTTTTGCCCTTCCACACGGCTTACTTTTTCTCCTTCGATAAGGGGAAGAATGGCACTCACCTGTACTTTCCGTTGCCGAGCGCCATAGAAACTGGCATCCCCGATGGCTACCTCGATATAGGAAGAGGCATTTTTTACATCTCCTTTTTTATAAAGCAGCTGGGCCAGGTTGAAGATGGCCGCTGTTTCTTTGGTGGACGATTGGATGTCGGCAATAGCGGCCCGGATCAGCAGTTCGATGGCTGAATCGGGCTGACCGTTATAGATATAGATATCACTTAGCGTGGAGGCGGTAAGAGCCAGTTCATGAAAAGAAAGATCCGGCCTGGCCATAAGTTCTGTAAAATCTGCCTGTGCCATGATCCGGTTATTGGACTTTATTTCTTTCAGCCCTCTGAAATAGGAATAAAGAAAAGATCCTGCAGGATAAAGCACCAGGGCAGAATCCAGGTACCGGTTCCCTTTTTCAATATAGGCAGGCGTATTATAGGCATCATTGTCAAAATCGCCGAGGTCATAATAAAACCGGCCGGTAAGGGCATAAAATTCTGCCTTGACACTGTCCGGTACATCTGAGATATCGATCTTATTCAGAGAATCCAGGGTTTCTTTGAACATTCCGGCCGACAAGAGGGAAAAACCAAGTTTGAGCCGGCTGGAAACAATACGGGGGTGATCTTTTAACTGCAGGGCGGTTGCTTCCATTTTCCGCGCATACTGAAAAGCGGAATCATAATTAAAAACCTTGTATTCTTCGTACAACTGGTGATAGATGGAAAATAGGGCGGGGAGGTCATCGTTCTTTTTTTCAATAAAGGATTTTTTAAGAAGCTCGATGGCCCTTTTTTTCTCTGCGTCGTATTTTGGGGCGGCTTCGATAGCCTGGTTGAGCTCCTTTAGCAAGCGGCCATGATTCGGCTGGCAAACAGCAGTATAGGAAAGGAAAAGCAGCAAAAACCCAGAATACAGCAGTTGTTTCATCCGTTCATGTTGATTTTTTACGGGTCGTATGGATCGGGAAAGACTTTCCTGATTTTTTCAGCGTCAGGTAAAGCTCAAATGTAATATAAAACTAAAAAGGGGCGGGTAAAAATCGGGAATCATTTATAAAATAAAGGCTGATGGGTAAAGGTTTTGATTTTCTCAATTAATTGTAATTTTGGGTATGGTCACTGAAAAGGATAAAGTTTATCTGGTACAAGCGATCGAACTGGCAAAGGAAGGGGTTGAAAAGGGTCTGGGAGGGCCTTTCGGATGTATCATCGTTAAGGATGGGCTTGTTATTGGGAAAGGCAGCAACCTGGTTACTTCCACCAATGACCCCACCGCTCATGCAGAGGTGGTGGCTATCCGGGAAGCCTGCCTGGCCCTTGGAATCTATCAGTTAACCGGCTGTACGGTATATGCTTCCTGTGAACCCTGCCCGATGTGTCTCGGAGCGCTCTACTGGGCCAGACCCGACCGGGTGGTTTTTGCGGCTACTCACCGGGAAGCTGCGGAAGCCGGATTCGACGATGCATTTATTTACCGGGAGATCAATCTGCCGATGGCTGAAAGAAAGATCCCGTTCGAACACCAGCCACTTTCGGAAGGGCATACTCCATTTGCCTTGTGGAAGAAAATAGGGAACAAACGATTATATTAAATAATCACGCAGACAGATCGTTACAAGTTTCCCCGCCTCCTACACTGTTTTAACAAACTCTCGCAATATGATCTCCCTCGTTATGCCTGTCGGTACCAGAAAACCGAAAACGTTAATACGGCTATTCCTGCTATTACTGTTGACTCATTTCTCCTTATTCAACCCCATTTTTTTATCGGCGCAATCTATTAAAATCGTGACCAATCATGTGGGGTATGAGAACTCCGGTGCCAAGCATGCTATTATAGTTGGCCGTCAGTCTGAAAGCATCGATGCATTCCAATTGGTTGGCGCGGAGGGCGGAACGGTTGTATACACGGGAAAGCCGGTATATGCGGGACCCGTGAGTAAATGGAAAAACTGGGTTTTCTGGACATTGGATTTTAGTTCTTTCCGCGATGAGGGGGATTTCCGGCTGCAGATAAGACATGAGGGGAAGACGGTTTCTTCCTATCCATTTGTTATCGGCAAAAATGTGCTGGAAAGATCTACGATCTCGGATCTGATCTATTATTTCAAAGGGCAGCGTAGTTCGGGTTTGTTAGACCAGGCCGATCATCATCTTTTATTAGCTGGAAAGACGGCCGATACGATTGATGGTCATGGTGGGTGGTATGATGCTACGGGGGATTACGGCAAACACCTTTCTCATCTTTCCTTTTCTTCCTATTTTAATCCTCAGCAGATTTCCCTCACGGCCTGGACATTATGGAAAACATATGAATGGCTTCATCAAAAAAGCGGTACGGATTATCGCCAGTATTGCCGCCGGTTATTGGATGAAGCGGTCTATGGAGCAGATTACCTGACGCGTATGCAGACAAAAAATGGATCTTTTTACCGGAGCGTTTCTGCACCGGGCGCCGGGAAACTGGCCAGGGACAGAGTGATACGAGGCGAGGACAAGGGATACCGGATCAAAAAATCCGATAAGGATCAGACTTTCGGAAATAATAACCCGGCCGGTGACTGGCGGGGTTATCAGGCAAGTTACCGTTCAGGCGGCGGGATGGCTATTGCGGCGCTCGCTATCGCCTCGACTTATGATACCTGCGGTGATTTCAGTAATGCCGCTTATTTACAGGCGGCTGAAAAGGCCTTTGTCTTTCTGGAAGGAAATAATACGGCGATGACCAATGACGGAAAAGAAAATATCGTTGATGATTATTGCGCCCTGATGGCGGCAACGGAGCTGGTGAAGGCTACAAAAAAAGAAGTTTATAAAAAGGCGGCGGAGAAAAGGGCGATCCGCCTTATAGCCCGTTTGCAAACATGGAAGGGATATACCGATTATTGGCGGGCTGACGATCAGGACCGTCCTTTCTTTCATCCGGCAGATGCGGGGCTGCCGGTGGTCAGTTTGCTGAATTTTTATCCTTTGGCAGGAAATGATCTGCAGCGTCGTCTGAAAGAAGTGGTGAGAAGATCGCTAAGGCATGAATTGGCTATTACCCATGAGGTGAATAATCCATTTGGTTACAGCCGTCAATTGGTCCAGGATACGGCCGGTAACCGCCACAGTGCCTTTTTCTTTCCTCATGGAAGCGAAGCTTCTCCCTGGTGGCAGGGTGAAAATGCACGGTTAGGATCCATGGCTACAGCAGCGCGGCTTTCTGCAGGATTGTTCCCAGAGGATAAATCCTTTCAGGATAGTCTTAGGAATTTTGCCCTTGACCAGCTGAATTGGATTTTAGGTTTGAATCCTTATGATGCCTGTATGCTGCAGGGTACCGGTCATAATAATCCCGCTTATGCATTTTTCGGCACGTTTGAATATACCAATGCCCCTGGTGGGATTGTAAATGGAGTCACTTCCGGATTAGAAGATGAAGAGGGTATTGATTTTAACCTGGCTTATGCCCAAACCGGAAAAGATAATGACTGGCGATGGGTCGAGCAGTGGCTGCCGCATGCTTCCTGGTATTTACTCGCGGTTTCCGCTGGGGAATGAAGGGAAAACAGATTAAGGAAAACAGATTAAGGAAAACTGATTAAGGAAAACTGATTGATAACAGACGGGGCTCTCCAATCCTGGAGAGCCCCGTCTGTTTATGTGGTATACGAATCCTAATTTTTCTTGTAGGTTTGTTTGTATACTTCCCAGTTGTCATTGTCTACCGATCTCAGGATCAAGGTAGATGTCTCATTTTCCAAAGAAACATAATAACAGTTCTGCCCGTCACCGTTGAGTTCGAACAATTCGGTGATCCAATATCGGGCATAATCCTTTTTCAGATCTATCATCAGGTTGAGGGGTAACTGTGAGGATAGGATATTCCGGACAACAGCCAGTAATTCTCCTTTATCTGAATAGAAGGCGAACAAAACCATGTTATTCATCCGGAAAGTCAGTTTGGTGAACTTTCCATTGACTTCGGTACTTACGATCTCGGCATTACGGAATTCCTTTTTGAAGGAGGTTTTCACCTGCCAGCTCAATTCATCTGTTTTGGAGATTGGTGTGGCAAAACTGTAAGTAGTACATACGGTTAATAATAAGGCTAAAACGAAGGCGGCTTTTTTACTCCTGTTGACGATGGTCTGGCGGAGTGTGTTGATCTGTTTCATAATGTTATTTTTAGAAGTTTTAAGTTTTTATTGATTTTTTGTTTTTCTTGTTCCTTTGCATAACAAAGATAGGTGGTTTGATAGGTACTATGCAATATATAGTACATTGAATGGCATGATACCGGGATGAACGGTAAGAATCAAGGGATGAGCTGCAAATGCTGCGGCTAAAACCCTATTTTCTGTTTGTTTTTTATTCATAATGCTGTGTTTTTGCTTTTTGATCGAATTACTTGTTTCGACACCAGGGAGAATGCCATCGGGATGCCATAAAATTGAATAGCTGATAATCAATAAGTTATGATTTTAGCGGATTTGGGGGGCGTACGGTTTTGCGAACCGACTGTACGGTTTTGATATGACTTTGACTTGTCCTGGTATAGCTATACACGTGAAAGAATAAATCCTACAAACGGCTATACAGGAGCTTTTAGAAGGCTATTTAGGCCGTGAAGGACCAAGATACTGTTTTTTTGATGCTCTGACTTGTCCTGGTATAGCTATACACGTGTGGCTTTCGATCGTGTGAGCTTACAGACCGGGAGTGAATTTATTCCGGAGAAGAATTCCAAAATCGGTCTTGCAAATTTTGGATTCTATCCAGGCGGAAAAGTCGAATATCCGGAGGATCTGGATCTCGTATTTATCGGTCATGATCGCCTCGAATTGCCGTTGGAATGGCTGCCAAAGGGCTGACCGTTCTTCTTTCGAGGAAGAACCTGCGCCCGGGGAGAGCCGGATAAACCGGAAGATGATCTTTTCCAATTGATAAGTCTTGCTTCTGCTGTTCTTCATTCCCCGCCTGACTGACCGGATCTCAGCTTCAATGAAATCATCGTTGTTCAATTCATATTGTACCAGCAAATGGATCAGCCTGAATGTCTGGTATATGGGAAGGTTATAATAGCGCCTGCTATCCAGCAGCACTTTACTCAGATAGTGGTGCGCAGCGCCCATATCTTTGTTGCTGAAATAGATCAGAGCCGTATACAGGTAGACTTCGGCCTGTTTGTCCGGATCAATGACGGATATGTTTTTGAATAAAGTTTGCCCGGAGTTTTCTTTCAGACGGATGACCTTTTTAAATTCCCCCCTGTCCAACAAACCTGCCACTTCATATACATACGTAACTTTTTGGATCATCACCTGCAGATAGACGGAGTTCTTTTTTAGTTGCTGGAGTTTGCGGATAAAATAGTCAAGGTCATTATACTGCCGTATGGCCCGCAAGCTTTGCAGGATTCCCTCGATGACAAAGAGATAATCCAGGGGCGAGTCGATCCATAAATGCTGATGTTCTTCCAACAGGGAATTCAATTCATAGTAAGCCTTTAGTGCCGGTTTGTAGTCATTAATGGCAATAAAGTACTGAGCCTGGAACAGCAGGTGGATCTTTTGAGTCTCGAAGGTTTCGATCACCGGGTTGGAAACCAGCCCGATCTCGCTTATGACCAGGTCGTTCAATTCTCTTTTATGTTCTTCAGTCCTTATATTGCCTTTGTGTACAACCCGGTGTCTGAGTAATTCATACAGGGAAGTATGCTGGTGATGTGTCCTGGCATATTTCAGCAATTCCTGGACCTTCATTTGTTTCTGAATAAGCCGGGGTTCTGTGATGTTATGAAAATTCAGATTGGACAGGTAATTCAATTCCATCGTGGCGGCCCATAACTGAACAATATATTGCTCAAATTCTTCTGCAGCTGACTGTATCTTTTCCAACTGGTGGAATCCTTCTTCATACAATGATCTTTCAAAAAGGATATCTACTTTCAGCAATCCGGTCATCAGGTATGTGCTTTTGTCTTCCTGCATCCTCAGCCGCAGCAAACAGTCGGTGAGCACCTTGTAAAGATGTTTGACAGTGGTTTCATATGACGCCTTTGGCCTTGTCTTCAGAAAGACTTTTTTCAGTACTTCATCTTTTTCAGCCTTTACAATGATGGTAAATAGATGCAGATAATCTTTGGGGCCTTTTTGAAGGGCAGTTTGCAGTTTGAAATAACGTTTTTCGGTTCTTGAAAGGGAGTTGATCAGCAATACAAGACTAGCTGTTTTGGCCATATTCAGGGTGATTAAAGGGTTTGGGGCTTTTTTATTGGGGATTTCCTGATTTTATACCTTTTATACGTGGGATTGTCTGTTTTGAACAATCTATTTTGATCTGTTCGTGGTGTTTTTTTTCGATAATTTCCCATTTTTATTGCCTTTTGCGTTCACCAAATTAACGAAAAGAGAAGAAAATATGAATTCAGGATTGTCTATTATGTATATTAATTGGTATCGATATATTTTCATCAACCTATACATTTGAAGGAGAAATCTAAAAAACGGGTTATCAGAACCCTGGAAATCAGAAAACGATTAAAGCCATTATGAAGCCATCCATCTTAGTTATCGGAAGTTCGAATACCGATATGGTCATTAAAGCGGATCATCTTCCTGCTGCTGGTGAAACGATTCTGGGAGGTGTGTTTTTTATGAACCCTGGCGGAAAAGGCGCTAATCAGGCCGTCGCTGCCGCCCGTCTAGGAGGAAGGGTAGGATTTATCGCCAAAACAGGCAACGATATCTTCGGTCGGCAATCCATACAGTTGTTCGAAGAAGAGGGCATCAATACGTCTTACATTATTTCCGATCCCAAACATCCTTCCGGAGTCGCCCTGATCACCGTGGACGCTAAAGCGGAGAACTGCATCGTTGTAGCCTCCGGCGCGAATGCTACCCTGAATGCAAACGATCTTCAAAAGGCCAGGGATTATATCCGGGAAGCCTCCATTATCCTGATGCAACTGGAAACTCCCGTGGAAGCACTGGAGTTTGTGGTTGGTTTGATGGCCGGTACCCAAACCAGGCTGGTCTTAAATCCTGCGCCTGTTTGCCCGCTGTCGGATGCCCTCCTTGGTAAAATATCCATTATCACTCCCAATAAGAAGGAAGCAGAAATGCTTACCGGTATACAGATTACCGATGACCAGTCAGCAGAAAATGCTGCCAGGGCGCTAATCGCAAAAGGGGTGGAAACGGTCGTTATTACGCTGGGCTCACGGGGCGCCTTGCTCTTCCAGGGAGAGGCAGGTAGGATGATAACCGCACCAAAGGTGGAGGCAGTGGATACTACGGCGGCCGGCGATGTGTTCAATGGAGCATTGGTGGTAGCCTTGTCTGAAGGAAAAGAGATGGAGGATGCCGTTAGTTTTGCCTGCCGGGCCTCGGCCATCTCGGTGACCAGACTTGGGGCGCAATCTTCGGCTCCATTCAGAAAGGAGCTGGATGCTTTTACCGGTAAATGACCGATGGGAAATGTGATTGGCTGAAAATGAAATGAGCTGTAGATAAAATATTGTAGAAAATATAATTCATTGCAAATAACCAACGCTTTATGAAGAAAAAATTTGTTTGGATAATGGCAGGCCTGCTTTCTATGGCCGGTCTGGCCGCTGATTCCGGATTCGCACAAGACAA
This sequence comes from Flavitalea flava, assembly GCF_054461575.1. Lineage (NCBI taxonomy): Bacteria > Pseudomonadati > Bacteroidota > Chitinophagia > Chitinophagales > Chitinophagaceae > Flavitalea > Flavitalea flava. The sequence continues at coordinate 6,888 of NZ_JBTLQH010000035.1, read as the reverse complement.
GACAATTGTTCAAAAAAAACCGGTTAATCAAAACAAGAAGGTAATAACGCAATCGGCGCTACGGGATAAGATCAGAGGAGGATGGGCGGGACAGACCATCGGGGTGACCTTTGGGGGACCCTATGAGTTCCGGTTCGATGGTACCTTTATCCAGGAATACCAACCTCTGCTCTGGTATGACGGATACCTGAAAAAAACCATGCTCGATAATCCTGGTCTGTATGATGATCTCTATATGGACCTGACCTTCGTGGATGTTTTTGAAAAATACGGACTGGATGCGCCGGTGGATTCTTTTGCCAATGCCTTTGCCAATGCGGGTTACATGCTGTGGCATGCCAATCAGGCTGGCAGATATAATATTCTGAACGGGATAAAGGCACCGGCATCGGGGAACTGGGCGAACAATCCTCACGCCGATGATATCGACTATCAGATAGAGGCCGACTATGCGGGACTCATGAGCCCAGGCATGCCCAATACTGCCAGTACCATCAGCGATAAGATCGGGCATATCATGAATTATGGTGACGGTTGGTATGGTGGTGTTTATATAGGCGCGATGTACAGCCTGGCTTTCATCACCAGTGATATCGAAAAGATCGTGGGGCAGGCGCTGAAGGCCATCCCAATAAAAAGTACCTATTACCAATGCATCGCAGACGTGATCAAATGGCACAAACAGTATCCGGATGATTGGCGTAGTACCTGGTTCGAACTGCAAAAAAAATGGGCAGAAGACAGATTTTGCCCGGACGGTGTTTATCATGCTTTCGATATCGACGCTAAATTGAATTCGGCTTATGTGGTCATGGGGCTGTTATACGGCAAAGGTGATTTTTCCAAATCCCTGGATGTAGCGACAAGGGCAGGGCAGGATGCAGATTGTAATCCCTCCTCTGTGGGTGGGATATTGGGAACAGTGCTGGGCTATGACAAAATCCCTGCCTATTGGAAACAGGGTCTGAAGGAGGCGGAAGACATCGATTTTAAATATACCACTATCTCGCTGAATAAGGTTTATGCGATCGGGCTGAAACATGCTCTTGCCAATATAAAACGCAACGGCGGTTCGGTCGATGGGGAAAATATCACGATAGCGGTACAGGATATTGCTACCGTCCGGTTTGAACAAAGTTTCCCTGGTCTCTTCCTGGTGACCAAAGTACCTTTCGAGCAGGAGAACATTCGGGAAGTCTCCTTTGATTTTGAAGGGACGGGTCTTTTGATCAATGGAAAGGTTCATAAGAAGAACGAAGACAGTCCTGATAAAATCTGTGAGGCGGCGATCTTCATCGATGGGAAACAAGTGGAACTAGTCAGGCTGCCCACTTCGCACATCAAAAGGAAGGACGGTCTGTTCTGGAATTATCAATTACCCAAAGGTAAACACCAGGTGATTATCCGGGCTGTCAATCCGGAAGAAGGATATGAGATCGACTGCTCTGATTATATTGTTTACAATGACCAGCCTGGAGCCGCTGGATCCGTATCCGGCAATCAAAACAAGGGTGGTAACCATTCCGCTAAAAAATAATTTATGTTCATCATCCAACATTATTCCACCGCAGTCCTGTTTTGCATCATCACCATGCTCTGCTGGGGTTCCTGGGCAAATACGCAAAAATTAACGGCGAAGACCTGGCGTTTTGAGTTGTTCTACTGGGATTATGTGATCGGGATCTTTTTTTTCTCCCTGATCTCGGCCTTTACGCTGGGAAGCCATGGCGACCAGGGCAGACCCTTTTTGGAGGACCTGCAACAAGCAGCATCGGGCAATATCGGCAGCGCTTTTATCGGAGGTATCATATTTAACGCGGCGAATATTCTTTTGGTGGCCGCTATTTCCATTGCGGGCCTGGCCGTCGCCTTTCCGATCGGTATCGGCCTTGCCCTGATCCTTGGCGTGCTGGTCAATTATTTCGGTGCACAAAAAGGGAACCCTACGCTCCTGTTCGCGGGAGTGACGCTGATTACGCTGGCGATCATCGTCAATGCGATCGCTTACCGCAGGAAAAGCGGCAATAATAAAGATAATAAAAAGGCCTCCTCCCGGGGGATTTTCCTGGCATTGGCCGGTGGTTTGCTGATGTCGTTTTTTTACCGTTTTATTGCGGCTGGCATGGACCTGGAAAATTTCGAAAATCCGGCTATTGGAAAAATGACCCCATATACCGCCGTATTCGTTTTCTCCGCCGGAATACTGGTCAGTAATCTGCTGTTCAACTCTGTTTTGATCAAAAGACCATTTGCCGGTGAACCGACCAGCTATGCCGCTTATTTCAAAGGGAATTTTAATACGCACCTGGTGGGTATTCTTGGCGGATTAATCTGGGGTATCGGCAATTCCTTTAATCTTATAGCTGCCGGAAAGGCGGGACCTGCTATTTCCTATGGATTGGGTCAGGGAGCTACATTGATTGCGGCATTGTGGGGCGTTTTTATCTGGAAGGAATTCAAACAGGCCCCGAAAGGCACCGGTAATTATATTGCCGCCATGTTCCTTTTTTTTATCCTTGGTTTAGGGCTGGTCATTTATGCAGGGCTGTGATCCGGGGCGCTGTGAGAATCGTTTCATAAAAAAATGAGCGTACATCATCCACAAACAACTCGGGTTCTTCCAAAGCTGTAAAATGACCACCTTTAGGCATTTTGGTAAAACGCTGAACGTTTGCCATACGGTTAGCCCATTCTTCCGGATAGGGAGCATCGGCCGGGAAAAGCGCCACCCCGGTTGGGATCTCCACCCGCTCCGGTTTCTTTGGCCCGGTCAGCGACCAGGAAGCTCTCGCATTTTCACGGTACATCCGCATCGATGGATTGATGGTTTGCGTCACCCAGTAGATCATGATATTGGTAAGCAATTCATCTTTGCTGAAGCTGTTATCCAGATCTCCCTTATTGTCGCTCCAGGCATGGAATCGCTCAACGATCCAGGAAGCCAGCCCAACCGGAGAGTCATTAAGGCCGTATCCAAGGTTTTGAGGTTTGGTCGATTGAACAGTAAGATATCCGCCTTCTGTGAACATCCATTGCTGGATGAATTTTCCATATTTCTGTTCTGCGGGTGTCATTTTTGACCAGTCTTCGGTCCCATTGGGATAATCCACATCTGTCAGATGTATGGCTTTCACCAGTTCCGGATAATTATTCGCCAATGCTTTGGTAACACCGGTTCCCAGATCCCCGCCAGCGGCATAAAAAGAGGTATAACCCAGGGTATCCCTCATGAGTTTTGCCCACAGGCCGGCAACCTTGGCGCTATTAAGCGCAACTTTATCCGAGAAGCCAAAACCCGGTAAGGATGGGACGATTACATCGAAGGACTGTTCCGGATCACCTCCATAACTTCCGGGATTAGCCAGCATCCCTATCACTTTATAATAACGGTAGAAGCTATCGGGCCATCCATGGCTAAGAATAAGCGGTTCGGGGTTAGTGCCTTTTCCCTTTACATATATGAAATGTATTTTTATTCCATCGATATCCGCTATGAATTGGGGAAAATTATTCAGTTCGGATTCATGCGAACGCCAATTGTATTCGGTTTGCCAGTAGGTAACGAGTTTTCTTAAATAGGCGGGATCGGTTCCGTAATTCCAGCCGGCATGCTCAGGTTCGTCCGGCCAGCGGGTGTTCCTGAGTCGTGCTGCCAGATCGTCTAAAATTTCCTGTGCTATTTCTATTTTAAAAGGTTTAACTAGTTGTTTCATCGTAAAATTGTTTGAGTTCAATTAGAGACTTAAGGCTTCAAATAAAATTCTCTTAAACAAAATTACTGTCCGGGAAGGGTCAGGAATTGTAAAATTCGGTCGTTTTTGTTCGCATGCAGTTCGGATGGATTTTGTCCGGTATGCTTTTTTACTTCTTTTATAAAATGTGACTGGTCAAAATATTCGTTTTGCGGATAGAGTTTACCGGCTCTCAGATCAGTATAAGCTGTCGAGCAGCGAAAAATATTATTGTATGCTTTTAAGGAAAGCCCCAGCCGGTCCTTACAATATCTGTTTATTTGTCTTGCGGTCCAAAATACCTGATCAGCTAAATTTTGTACGTGTAGCGAGCCTTTTGATGCGTAAATAAGGTCGAAGATGTTTAGCTTTCTTTTATCGATCGATTTACTGTTATCCAGTAGCGAATGTATTTTTTCTGACGTGATCTTTATAAAGTCCCCGAAATTGTCCGGTGAGATTTTGTCAATTGCCCAAAACTCCTTTGGTAATGGCCGGCTTCCATTCAATATACCCGATATACTGCTTTTAAGGATATATTCAGCAGCAAGTGGTTTGAAGACAATGCCCAAAAAAGTCCTTCCCGATAGTAAATGGATATCGGTTTGTTGAGTGTACAAACCAAATAAGGTAATGTTTACCATTGAACCTTCCTGCATTTCTACGATCAGATCGAAATATCCATCCGGTAATACGGTATAGGTTATATCTGTTCCGCGGTTATGTGTCCGCCAGAAATGTTTTACAAATGGCTGAAGCCTTTCATCCGGGTATATTTCCTGGTAATCCAGGTTTTTGTTTTCGCTCATGGATGCTTACAATTATGCAATTGTAATGCCACCAGTGACAAGAGTATGTCAGCAGGGATAAGTTTGGATCTAATCCCCGGAAGATCTGATCCCGGGAAATCCTGGAAAAGAGGGTTTACTCCGTTCTCAAACTTTTAAGGATTAACCTGCATTTTTATTAATCCCATTTCAAGTCCGTCACTGGTTGCCTTGACGGTAAAGGTTCCCTTTGATCCTTTTTTTGCTTTAACGATCACAAGAGCCATGCCATTGATGCCTGACGTTCATGGCTATTGAAAGGTTTAAAATCCGTTGCATCGCCGTTATCAGTGGCAACAATCTCTCCTGGACCTTCCACTTCGAAATTGATCAGCGGATGGGAACGGGGAACGGTCCTCTGTTCCCGACGTGAAAGCTAAATATGTAAAGGAAAATGTTGTTAAGAATAGATATGCTTGAGAGTAATATAATTTTCAGGTATCCGTATAACTGATTAAGTATTTGAAAATCAAAATGTTGTGGGGTTTCGAATAATAGACAAAAAGAAGTAAATTTGTATAAAGTCGATATTATGGATCTTATTATAGATTTTGACGGTATTAATGACACTTCCAAGCAGGATTGGTTACTCCGTACTCTGAAATTGATGGGTATAGGGTTTCAAACTGCGGAAAAGCCTCAAACGCTGGAAGAGTACAATAAAGACCTGGAAGATGGGGATATGGAAATTGAAAAAGGTAACTTTATGACTAACGAGCAACTGAAGAAAGAGATTAAGTCATGGTAACGGTATGGACGCAGCAAGCAATAGCCGAATTAAAAAAAGCATATAAATACATCAGCCAGGATTCTCCGCAAAACGCGAAAAAAGTGATTGATGAAATAATTCTCCTAACCGACAAATTACCGGATCAGCCGGAAATATTCCCTCCCGATAAGTTAAAGAAGAATAATGACGGTAGTTGGCGAGCTTTTGAAAAGTTTCGGTACCGGATTTCATACCGCATAACTGCGAAAGATATTCGAATTGTTCGTATGCGGCATACAAGTAGGACCCCTCTTCAATATTAGCACAATACAATGGTAACTCTAATTCTTGTGGCCGAACTTCGGGGGAGCCGTCACTGGATGAGATCTTCAGGTAAATACCAAATCCAATAAAAGTACCCAGCCAGCTTACAAATGAAAAAGCGGAAAATCATAAATGATTTCCCGCTTTTTTGGGTGGAGAGTATCGGGGTCGAACCGACGACCTCTTGCATGCCATGCAAGCGCTCTAGCCAACTGAGCTAACCCCCCCTTTTCCCTTTTGGGACTGCAAATATATATGATTTTGGGTAAAAATAAATTTTGGAAGGGGATAATTGTGAATCTTACCTAGTTTTGCATATGGAACTATCCAAAAAAGATATTGAAAGCCGGCAGGATGTTCAAAGGCTGATCGATTCGTTTTATGCCAAGGTAAGGATGGATGGGACGATCGGTTACATTTTTAACGATATTGCCAGAGTTGACTGGGAGCACCATTTGCCCATTATGTATGATTTCTGGGAGGGCGTATTATTTCAGAAAACAGGTTATTCCGGCAATCCTATGGTTGTCCATAACTTGCTGAACCAGAAATCCCCCTTACGGAAAGCCCATTTTGACCAATGGAAAAAGCTTTTTCTGGAAACGATCGGAGAAAATTTTGAAGGGGAAAAAGCGGAATTGGCCAGGCAAAGGGCCGTATCCATTGCTACGATGATGCAGCTGAAGATTGCCGGCAACCCCTGAATTAAATAAAATTTATCATCATCACCCGTTAATACCCTTATATATGGGAGTCTGGAGCCAAATAGCCGAATATCTTTATATAAAGAAGAAGGACCCCAATGCTCCTCATGCTGGCTGGATAAAATACATGCATGGGATCAACCGGATCACCATATTTATATTTCTTTTAGGGCTGATCTTTATGTTCGTGAAACTGCTTTTCTTTAAAAGGCACTAGTGTCTAGTCTATTTTGTAATGTCGTATAAATGCCGTACCTTTTTCTTCCAAAAAGAGTATGGTAAAGTATAAAGTGACCCTTACCCAGGAAGAAAGGGAGGAACTGGGAGGGATTATCAGCAAAGGTAAACATAGCTCCCAGGTATATCGGAATGCCTATATGCTTCTTAATTGTGACGAGGGGAAGTATGGGGAAAAGATCACCAATAAGGAGATTTGCCGGGTATTAAAAGTGAGCATGCGGATGATAGACCGGGTTAAAAAGCGGTTTGTAGAAGAAGGCTTCGAAACCTGCATTGAACGCAAGCCTGCTAGCCGGACGCGGGAGCGAAAAGCCGATGGAGAATTGGAGGCCCGGCTGATAGCGTTGAGTTGC
>NZ_JBTLQH010000034.1:0-76472 GCF_054461575.1 Flavitalea flava | reverse complement strand
TTTTCTCTGCATCATTGTTGCCGAAAACACTGTAGTCTTAGTTGCCGAAAACGCTGTAGTTGTAATTGCCGATCACAATTAACCCTTAAAATGAGAAATTTTCTTTTTTCACTTCTTTTTTCCATTTCCTGCTTTACCGCATTTTCTCAGGAAATCCAAAATACAGCTTCCTTTGTAAAGGAAAATTTTACCAAAAAAGAAGCCTATATTCCTATGCGTGACGGGAAAAGGTTATTTACGGTTATTTATATCCCAAAAGACGGGAGCCAGCCTTACCCCTTCCTGATGGAGCGTACGCCTTATTCATGCGGGCCATATGGGGATAGTGCCTATGCTTATTCCCTCGGGCCAAACCGGGCCTTATTGAAAGAAAAATACATATTCGTTTTCCAGGACGTTCGCGGAAGATATATGAGCGAAGGAAATTTCGAAGAGATGACCCCACATAAAGAAGGGAAAAAATCCAGCGGGGAGACGGATGAAAGTTCAGACACCTGGGATACGGTGGATTGGTTACTAAAGAATATAAACAACAATAATGGCCGGGTTGGTCTTTATGGGATCTCTTATCCGGGTTTCTATGCGACGGCTTCCCTACCGGATGCTCATCCGGCAATCAAAGCCGTATCTCCACAGGCTCCGGTTACCGATGAATTTATTGGCGATGACGCCAATCATAACGGCGCATTTTTTTTGTTGGATAATTTTGATTTTGATAACTATTTCGATGTTAAAAGGAAAGGGCCGGTGAAACAATATGAAGGAACTACCTTTAATGTGGGGATCAGGGACGCCTATCAATTTTTCCTTGATCTCGGGTCACTGAAAAACACGAATAGCCCGGAATATTTTAATCATCAAAGCAAGATATGGGATGAATATCTGACCCATTCCACGTACGATGCTTACTGGAAAGCCCGGAATATAAGGACCCATCTGAAAAAAATCACCCCAGCGGTTTTAGTAGTGGGAGGATGGTTTGACGCGGAAGATATGTTTGGCGCCCTTAGAACCTATGAGGCCATTGATAAACAATCTTCAGGAACCAGGAATTACCTGGTAATGGGGCCCTGGACGCATGGGGCCTGGAGCGGTTCGGTCTGGAATGCCTTCGGGATGCTGGATTTTGACCAGAATGTCAATGCCTGGTATCACGAAGCGGAGACCCAATTCTTCAATTTCTATTTAAAGGATAAGGGTAACATTTCCCTTCCTAAGGCAAGCGTCTTCGAAACCGGAACTAACCAATGGAAACAATACGCCAGTTGGCCTCCTGCCGAAGCACGACCGGTAAAATTCCTGCTTCGGGAAAAGGGAGGCCTTGCCCCCGCAACCCCTAACCCTGTGGCCAATTCTGCCGCCAGTTCAGCCCACTCTTCAGCCGCCTCATTAGCAGCATCTTCCTTTGACGAATATATAAGTGACCCTTTCAAACCCGTTCCTTATACCGAAGGAATCAAGGGAGGACGCGATAATGAATATGTCGTTGCCGACCAGCGCTTTGCTGCCCAGCGGCCGGATGTCCTGGTTTACACCAGCGAACCCTTATCAAGCGACCTCCTGGTAACCGGACGTCTTCGGGCAGATATTTTTATGTCCACTACCGGTACGGATGCAGACCTTGTCGTTAAACTGATCGATGTTTTACCGGGAACCGATACCGGATCTGCCGCCCGGCAGCCGGCGGGCTACCAACGCCTGATCAGGGCTGATGTATTCCGGTGTAAATTCAGGAATAGTTTTGAAAAATCAGAACCTTTACGACCCGGACAGGCGACGGAGATTTCCTTCGATCTGAACGAGATCGCCCACAGGTTTAAAAAGGGGCATCGAATCATGGTGCAGATTCAAAGCAGCTGGTTTCCACTGGTCGACAGGAATCCCCAGCAATTCCTCCACATCCCTTCCTGCGGAAACGACGATTTTAAAAAAGCAACAATTAAAATTTATCATGACCCTGCTCACCCCTCCGGCATTATCCTTCCGGTTATAAATTAAACTTTTTTTTGTTCCTTCCCCGGCATTCCCTAAATTTAGGATGATCAGGTCTTACTATTCTCTCACTAAAACAGTATCACATGGAATCTGCAGTCTCCATTGAACAGTTCCAGGAAGAGCTACAGTCCTGGAAACAAGAACTATCCTCCATCAAAGAAGAGATTCGCTACTTTGAACAACATCTCGAAACGCTGGCCTCCAGCAAACTTCCCAAGGACCTCCTGGCCCAGGTCGAACATTTTCAAAATCTTTTTATATGCCAGAAAGAGGTAATCGACCAACTCCGGCACGACCTTCCCGACTCCAGGCATAAAGTGGAAAATATATTCCACAATCTTCGTGCGGAAAGCCAGGAAGAAAACTGGGAATCTTCCAACGAAGGACTGGAGGGCCGTATGGATACTTTCCGTAAAATTTATATCGAAATAAAGCAGGATTTTCACCGGTTTGAATCGGATTGGATGTAGTTTTCTTACATTCGCTCCATGAGAAAAACGCTGAAAACTGTCTTATTTGCTGCTTTATTTAGCGCAAATAGCGCCTTGCATGCCCAGCATGCAGCCATCATTCCCAAGCCTGTCAGTACCGAATGGCTGACCGGAAATTTTCTGCTCAATCCCAACACCGTTCTGGTAGTTGGAGAAAAAGATGAGCCTGTTGCCGGTTTCCTGAACAAATACCTGGCGGAAATCTATGGTTTCCATCTTCGGGTTTTATCCGCAGGAAAACAGCCTGTTTCCAATTACATCAGTTTGGTTACGGGCCCTGGTACCACGCCGGTCAAAGATGGCCGGTACACGCTGAAGGTAACCTCGTCCACCATTTCCGTAACCGGAGACAATCCATCCGGAACCTTTTATGGGATGCAGACCCTGATCCAATTATTGCCGGTAGACGCCTCGGGGGTTACCCCTGATCCTGCCGGAGCAAAAGAAGCCACTGCCGGGCCGATGGGCATTCCTACGGGAGACCTCCATATTCCTGCCGTAGCCATCGAAGACTATCCCCGTTTTGGCTACCGGGGTTTGCACCTGGATGTCGGCCGGCATTTTTTCGGGGTCGATTTTGTCAAACGGTATATCGATTATATCGCCTTGCATAAAATGAATTATTTTCACTGGCATCTGACGGAGGATCAGGGATGGCGGATCGAGATCAAAAAATATCCTGAGCTTACCCGGGCCGGTGCATGTCGTAATGGTACCATAATCGGTCATCACCCGGGAACGGGTAATGACAGTATCCGCTACTGCGGATATTATACACAGGACGAGATCAGGGACGTTGTAAAATATGCATCGGACCGTTATATTACTATACTTCCCGAGATTGAATTGCCGGGACATTCTTCCGCTGCCCTTACCGCCTATCCGCAATTGGGATGCACGGGCGGACCTTACCAGGTGCAACAGACCTGGGGGGTATTCAAGGATGTTTTCTGCGCGGGGAATGACAGCACATTCCAGTTCCTGCAGGACGTACTGGATGAAGTGATGGACCTTTTTCCTTCACCTTATATCCATATTGGTGGTGATGAATGCCCCAAAACCAGCTGGAAGACCTGCCCCAAATGCCAGAAACGTATAAAGGATAATAAGCTTAAGGATGAAAATGAATTACAGAGTTACTTTGTTCAACGCATAGAAAAATACATCAATGCCAAGGGACGGCAAATGATCGGATGGGACGAGATTCTGGAAGGAGGTCTGGCACCCAATGCCACGGTTATGAGCTGGCGCGGCGAACAGGGAGGCATAGATGCTGCCAAACAAAAACACAAAGTGATCATGACGCCCGGAGAGTATGTATATTTCGATCATGCGCAAAGACCGAATGATGATTCGCTTACTATCGGAGGTTTTCTTCCCCTAAAAAAAGTTTACCAGTATGAACCCGTTCCCGGCGGGCTAACCGCTGAACAGGCGGAATTGGTTTGGGGAGCTCAGGCAAATGTGTGGTCAGAATATATGGCCAATACCAGCAAGGTGGAATACATGCTATTTCCCCGGTTAAGCGCCCTGAGCGAGGTGCTCTGGAGTCCTAAAGAAAAAAAGGACTGGCCGGATTTCGAACAAAGGCTGCAAACGCAATATATCCGTTACCGGCTGTGGAAATCGAATTATTATCAGGCCTATATGCCTCCACGCGATACCCTGGTCCGCGAAAAGCTGGCGGCCTGGCAGGATAGCAAATTTGGCCTGCTGATGCATTGGGGTACATATAGCCAATGGGGTATTGTGGAAAGCTGGAGCATTTGTCCGGAAGACGAAGGCTGGACCGTACGGAAAGGGCCATATAGCGGCAATTATTTTGAGTACCTTCATGCTTATCAGAAACTGCAGCTCAGTTTTAATCCGGTCAGATTCAACCCTGCCAAATGGGCGGCAGCCGCAAAAGATGCAGGAATGAAATACGTGGTTTTTACCACCAAACACCACGATGGATTTTGTATGTTCGACACCAAACAAACGGACTATAGGATCACTTCCCCGCTAACACCTTTTTCTTCAGATCCGCGAAGTAATATTGCCAAAGAAGTTTTCGATGCTTTCCGCAAGGAAGGGCTGATGACAGGCGCTTATTTCTCAAAACCCGATTGGCATAATGAGAACTATTGGTGGCCCTATTTTCCGCCGAAAGACCGGAACGTGAATTATGATCCTAAAAAATATCCCCAGCGGTGGACGGCGTTTAAAGATTTTACGTACAAACAAATCGAAGAACTGATGACCGGCTATGGTAAAATGGATATCCTTTGGCTGGATGGAGGCTGGGTGAGACCGCTCTCTTCGGTTGACCCTTCCGTAGACTGGCAGAAAAACATTCCCTATAACCAGGATATCGATATGCCGCGTATTGCAAAAATGGCCAGAAGCCACCAGCCTGGCCTGATCGTAGTGGACAGGAGCGTTCCCGGTGAATATGAGAATTATACCACACCGGAACAACAGATTCCGGCCAGCCCTTTAACTGATCCCTGGGAATCCTGTCTTACCATGGGCAATTCCTGGAGTTATGTTCCGAACGATCATTATAAATCCAGCACGGAGCTGATCAGTTTATTAGTGAAGATCGTGTCGAGAGGTGGCAATTTCCTGCTGAATGTCGGGCCTTCTCCGGAAGGGGATTGGTCCGATACCGCCTACAGCCGGCTGAAGGAAATGGGAGCCTGGTTAAAGATCAACGGAGAAGGGATTTATAACAGCAAGCCGCTGGCCCCCTACTCTTCCGGTAATGTATACCTTACGCAATCAAAAGACGGAAAAGACCAATATGCTTTTTACCTGGGAGAATCCCGGGAAGGAAAAGATTTGATATTGCCTTCCCGTATTGAGATCCCCGGCCTTGTACCAGCAAAGAACAGCAAGGTCAGCCTGTTGGGTTTGGCTGGTAAAAAGGGAGAACTGAAATGGCAGCAGGAAGGGAAAAAAATGATCATCCTTATTCCTCCGGCCTTACAGTCCTCCCCGGCTGGTCAATATGCTGTAACAATCAGGATCCGCTCGTAAGGCATAAGCAGTTTAAAGAACCAAAGTCTTTTCAAAGGGGGATTGCAAAGGGGCTTTGCCCCTTTGCCGCGACGCATTTGCCTTCTTGTGCCCGGGGCGACATATTTAAATTGGAAGCACCGGGCACAAGAAGGGCGGGATAGAAATCCCACCCTTTTAGCATTCTGATTCTCTGTACGTGTTGCTCATGTGATCTTTAGAAGATCACACCTAATTGCTGAACATTCTTATTTATTATTTATCCCACCAAATGCGGGAAGTCATTTTATCTCCGTCTTTAAGACCGGCAACAGCTGCACTGTAATTGGTCGGGTTGGTTCCGGCTTCTCCTGTCGGATACGTATACCTGCGGGGGATCGTTCCATTGGTAGAATTCCCCGGGTAGTTGGTCGGAATAAGAACGGGGAAACCGCTTCTTCTCCAGTTAGCCCATGCCTCGTATTCATCCGAAAAAGTAGCCACCCAGTATTGGGTATTGATTTGCTGCAGTTCCGTCCCTGCAACCAGCGGATGAGCCGCCAGATAGGTGTTTATCGGGCCATCAGCCGGACCTGCGCCGGCCTGCAGACTCAACTGCTGCATAGCTGCCTGGACGCCATCATGGTAATACGAGGCGGCAGAACCGGAAATCCATCCATTTTGTGCTGCTTCAGCCAATAGTAATTCTGTTTCACCATAAGTCAGGAAAAAAGTAGGAACATTCGTACGGGCAAAAGTATAACGATTGACGATCGAATATTTATTCAGTGCGCCCGGCCAGTTGGGAGCATGGGAAATATCAAATGCACCTCCACCGGCATCATAACCGTTCGGCATACCTAAGACATGTGCAGCCGTAGTATCCCCTTTATCAGTGATATCTCCGCCGGCATTTGCGATTACCGCGCCATAATAGATCAGCCGTGGGTCATTGGTTGTTTTAAGATAGGTAACGAAGGTAAGGCTCAGTTGCGCTGCAGTTGGGTCGATCTGTTGAAGAACGGACCCCGTTCCGTTAGCTACCTGGGCACCCGCTCCGTTGGCGGTGGCATCCTGGTGCTGGACCATGGCATTATCGTCATTGCTGGCGAACACTCCACCTGCAAATGCAGCCTGTGCCCATTTTTGCGCATTGGCCGGGTCTGCCTTGACCATCCGCATAGCCAGGCGCAGCATTTCAGAATAGGCGAATTTTTTCCATTTGGTTACGTCGCCTCCATAAACCAGGTCGGCTGATCCGGGAGTTGCGGCAGAAGGGTCCAGTTTGGTTGCGGCATCGCTTAATTCGTTGAGCATGTCCGTATAGATATCCTGTTGTTTGTCGTATTTCGGGGTGGTGATATTGGATATATATCCCAAACCTGCTTCGGAATAAGGACAATCGCCATACATGTCCGTCATACGCTGGAACATAAAGACCTTGAAGATCCTGGCAATATTGTATAGGTTGACATTTTTCGTGTCGGTCTTGGAATGATAGACTACTTCCACGATGTCGCCGATAGGGCTCGAATTGGTATTCTGTAAAGGATTGGCCCCGTTCTGCTGAGGACCATAATTCTGATCCCAGTAGGAAGAAAGATAAGAGGAATTGGTCAGGTATTTGTCGCCATTCCAATAACTTGTCGTGGAGGCAATATGCTGAATCATTGTACTGGCATAGATCAGGTTGGCGCGCCAATCCTCATATGCGTTTGCATCGCTGTTTCCGGACGTGGTTAACTGCGCCGTTGTCAACAGATATTTGAAACTCTCCAGATCACCCAGGATGGAATTGGGGTCTTTATTGATGGTTTCAAAATTTTTGGTGCATCCGCTGTTAAGCAGCAAACTTGCGGACACCGTTGCTATCAGGAATATCTTGCTTTTCATCTTGCTGAATTTAGTTTGTAGATTGATCTGTAATTAGAATTTCAGGTTCACGTTGATACCCATGCTCCTTTGTGCCGGATAACCGGATAATTCTATCCCCTGGGCATTGCTGTTTGTCAGGTTGGATTCGGGATCGATATTAGGCGTATGTTTCATCAGGGTTGCCACATTCCTGGCTACCAGTGAAATACTTACCCCTTTTATAAAACCATTCTTCAAAACAGACCCGGGTAAAGAATAACCCAGGCTCAGGGCTCTCAGTTTGATAAAGCTGGCATCATAGACAAATTCTTCTGCAATCTGATCATTACCTGTTGACAGATCCTGAAAGTAAGTCTGTGAATTTACAACTGCTGCGTTCGGCTTACCGTCTTCCGTGACACCTTTACCGGTATAACCGCCTTCTCTTCCCTGAAGAGTTGTCTTTTGAAGACCGTAGCTGTACAGTAGCAGGTTGGTACCCGAATAGATCTTTGCGCCATATTTGAAATCGATCAGGCAGGAAAGAGAAAAGTCCTTATAGTGAAAATCATTGCTAAAACCACCTGTCTGTTTGTAGACGCCGGAACCTAAAGGGATCAGTTTATCCGTTTGTTCAGGCTCACCTGCCCGCAGGGAATTAGTCACGCCATCGCTGTAGACGATATTTCCACCTTTATCGCGTTTATAGGCATATCCCATGATCTGGCCGTACGGCAGACCGACCACATTGCTGACATTAACACCGTTACCCCAACGCGGGAATGAACCCGTGATCACGATGGGTGCTCCGTCAGGACCCAGTGTCAGTACTTTGCTATTATTTTGCGCGAAATTGAAGGACAGGTTCCAGCTGAAATTATGTGTTTTCACCGGAGTACCCGTTAACAAAACCTCGATACCGCTGTTGCGTATTTTACCAATGTTCTGCACTTTTGCGTTATAAGCGCTGGTTGGACTGACGGTTACGTTGACGATATCGTTCGTCGTTTGTTTATTATAATACGATACATCGAATCCGACCCGGTTGTTGAAGAATTGCATATTCAAACCTGCTTCTTTTTCAGCAATCTTTACAGGTTTCAGATCTTTGTTGGGAATTACATTCTGAACGACGAAACCCTGTGCCTGGCTGTTGATGGTATATCCCAAAAATCCATAGGTAAGACTTTCCTGGTAAGGAGCGGTACCATTGGAGGCTTCGGCATAAGAAGCCCTTAACTTACCAAAGCTGATCCAGGCGGGGAGGTTAAAGGCATCGGAGAAAACAAAACTGCTGCTCAGAGAAGGATACAGATAATGATTCGAATTTATATTCAGGGTAGAGAACCAGTCGTTCCTGGCCGTAACATTCAGGAAAAGGAAATTTTTATACCCGAAATCAGCCGTTCCGTAAATGGAATTGACATGGTAGCGTTGATAACCTACCGTATAAGGTCTGGTCGAAACGTTATTCAGGGAATAGAAATAAGGGATAATGAAGGGCCCAGCACTGGCAACACCGGCAGACGAATTGACATTATCCTGTGAGTTTCCTCCAACACTGGCAGCAAGGGTGAAATCGCTGCCGAATTTTTTATTGGCACCTACCAGCCAGTTCCAGTTCAGTTCATGATAGTCGACCTTATTCACCGTAATCTGGCCACCGGCTGCATAAGCGGTTCCGGTAGGTACGATGTTCTTAAGATCGAAGATATATCCGTCCCTGGTGACACCTCCCTGAACATACAACCAGTCAAGCAGGTTGTATTTCAAACTAAGACCGCCCGTTAAACGCTGACGACTGGTGCTGTTCTCGAATTTTTCGGCTACAAAATAGGGATTGTTCATATACTGATCCGCTCCTGGTAACAATTCCGAGCCATCGGCCTTTACTGCCGGTTTCAGCCAGCGTAAATCGAATGTATTGGAAAGATACATGGGAGCTGCAACCACGTTCCCTGGTGCATCAGAAAATGATACCCTGTTCTTCACCTGTTCGAAAATATAGTTAGCGGTCAGATTCAATTGCAGTTTGGAGGTGATATTATATCCGCTGTTGAAATTGACTCCCTGCTGTTTCATATTGGAATTAGGGATAACAGCACCATTATACAAATTGGAAAGACCAAGACGGAAATGCCCTTTGTCATTTGCTCCTGTCATAGCAACAGAGGACTGGTTAACAACAGATTTTTTGAAAAAATCCTTAAAGCCTGTTTTATAAGGGCTGTAAGCATAAGTGTTACCCAGGAAATTGGTGGCCTGTGAGCCATCCATTTTTGGTCCCCACGAGAAATTCTCCGAGTTCTGGGCGGCCAGGGCGGTGATTGGTTTTACGCCCTGAATACCTTGTCCGTACTGGTATTGATATTCCCGGTCATCGACCACGGAATTAACGGTAAGGTTGTTATTCACCTCCACCCCTATACCATGTGATTTTGTGCCTGATTTGGTCGTGATCAGAATGGCGCCGTTCCCCCCGCGATAACCATACAAGGCAGAGGCTGCCACTCCTTTTAATACCTGGATGTTCTCGATATCATCCGGGTTGATATTGGAAAGCCCATCACCAAAGTCCTGTCCTCCGTATTTTGCAGACATACCCTGGTTGGTATTGTCATAAGGAATACCATCGATCACGTAAAGAGGCTGATTCTGACCGCTCAGGGAACCATTACCCCGGATAAGAACCCGGCTGCTGCCCGAAGGACCCGTGGCCGTTCCTGCCACATTCACACCGGCCACCTGTCCGGTCAGTGCATTACCTATATTGGCTTCCCGGGATGAAGTGAATTTGGAACCGTCCACTTCGGTAGTGGAATATCCCAGTGCTTTCGCCTGTTTGCGAATACCCAAGGCAGTTACTACGACTTCTGTCAGTTGCTGATTGGTTCTTTCCAATTCAATGGTGATGGAAGCGGCATCTCCGACAGTCACTTCCTTTGTTTTATACCCCACTATGGAAAACACGAGGATATCTCCTTTATTTGCATCAACGGCAAAAACACCACCGACATCGGTTGAAACTCCCTTTCTGGATCCCTTAATCGTAACACTTACGCCTGCAAGGGGTTTCCCATCGGAAGAACTCACACGACCGGCAATCGTATTTGCCATCATGTCTGTCCTGACGCCATCCTGTATGCTACCGGTAAGGTCCTGCAGCAGGTTGGCGGAGTTAAGATCGCCTCCGGTTTCATTTCTCCCTGAAAGGATCACAAAGGTTTTGTCATTGATTTTTTTGAAAGTTAATCCTGTATTTTTCAATACTTCATCCAGGATTTTTTCGATAGAGCCATTAGTTCCTTCCGGAACTTTCACCAGTTTTTTCCCGAAGGATTGTTCTCTGAAAAGGAAATAAACACCTTTTGATTTATTCAGTTCTTTAAGAACGAGGAATAAAGCTTGCTTCTGAGGATTTTCATCAGGCAACCCTTTGTTGTCAACACTTTTTCTTTGTGTCAGGTGTTTATTGCTGTTATCCGCATACGCATAGGTGTTTTGCGGACGGGCAGCAACAAAACAAAATACTCCCAGAAGACACCCGAGTATACTGCGGGTAAATTCAGACTTTCTCATTGTTTGCAGCGTTTTTTGATGAAATGATGATTCGTTAATAATGGTCCTTTTTAGTTATGAATGGTCGTAGAATGCATTAATATTCCCCTTACCCTCAGCTTAAATAGCCGAAGGAATATGTAGTGTTTTCGGGATCAGTTAAAGTGTTGTTTTCTCTGTGCCGGCATTTCTCATGAGGTAGCCGGTCGGAGCAGTTGTTCCGTTTGCGAATGTGTAAATTTGCTGCTTAATCTAATCAGTAGATCCTGATCCTGGAGAATATCCTGGTCCTGGCCGGATCAATCGTGTTTTCTGATCGTAACCGAATCGCCCTGACGGACAATTTCAAAATCCAGCGCTTCCAGTGACTGTAAAAACACGTCCAGGTTATTATTGGGCAGAATACCCGAAATAGTTTTTTCTCCTGTTTCTTCATCCCCGAGAATTACCGGGATCCCGTAATGTTCATTGATGATCTTCACAACTTCTTTTAGCGGAGTGTTATCGAATAGCAGCTTATGATCTTTCCAGGCCACTACGCTATCATTTTTGACAGGCCTTTTTTCCAATTGATCCTTATCGAATTCTACAAAATCCCCGGGTTTCATCTTTACTTCTTTTCCTTCAGCCATATAAAGGATTACACTCCCCTCCTTCAGCATGACATTAGCCTTATCCTTACGATTGACTACATTGAACTGCGTACCGGTCACCATTATATCAAAATGATCCGTATGTACGATAAAACGACTTTTCAAGGGTGTTTTCATAACATGAAAAAAGGCCTCTCCATTCAACCATACTTCTCTGTCTTTTCCATCTTTCCAATTCGTTGAATACCGCAGATTACTATTTGCATTCACGACAACCTCGGTCCCGTCAGGTAATTTTTGATTCATGATTTGCCCATAGGCAGTTCGTAGTTCCGGGTTTTTCGTTAGCCACCGATAACCAGCGATAAGACTCCCTGCCAAAAGAATTACGGAGGCGGCAGCCATCCACCGCTGTTTTTTGTAAGGCCGGATCACGGGATGGATCACGTTTATTTTTCTTCTTTCCGCCTGATATATTCTCTCCAGCAATAATCTCTCGGCCATCGTAATCTGTTCAGCGGCAATCGCCTTCTCCCTGAGAGGTAGTGTTTGAAGGAACCCGACGGCCCGCTCAATCCGGTCATAACTGTCAGGATTTGCTAATATCCATTGCTCCCATTGACTGATAGATTGTGCATCCGTCTTAAAATACCAGGAAAGAAATGATTCATCACACAAAAGATCCTCAACACCAAGATAGTTTTTCGACATACAAAAGAAATTACCTTTACTAAAGAAGTACCGGTAACAGGAGTTCTGTAATGATCCTTTGAAAAAAAATATTTTTTCATGGCTTATCCCACCAAACCCGCGAAGTCATTTTATCTCCTTTATCGAGACCGGAGACCGCATCGTTATAATGATTGGTATTGGTGGCTGCTTCTCCGACCGGGTAAGTGAACCGGCGTGGAATAGTTCCATTGGTGATATTACCCGGGTAGTTTACCGGGACCAGATTGGGATAATTACTTCTTCTCCAGTTGGCAAAACATTCATTTTCGTCCATAAATCCGGCGATCCAGTATTGTTCATTGATCTGCTGATAAGAATGAACAGGATCGTAGGGATGGCCTGACAGCCAATTTTGGATCAGGGAATCAGCAGGGCCGGCGCCTGCCTGGGCTCCGAGTTGCTGCATCGCTCCTTTAATCCCGGAAGAATAATATGACGCAGGGTCTCCGCTGATCCAGCCCCGTTGTGCCGCTTCTGCCAGCAGGAGCTCGGTTTCTCCGTAAGTCAGTAGGAAACTGGGCGCATCCAGGCGGGCAAAAGTATATCGATTGACCACGGAATAGCTGTTCTGATTACCCGGCCATCCGGGCGCATTTACCAGGTCATAAGACGTTTTACTGTTTGGCGGATCATATCCGTTCGGTTGCCCCAATTGCAGACTAAATGAGGTGTCCCCTTTTGCCGAAACTACAGAAGGGTCTGAACAAACGGTAGCCAGATAAGAAAGCCTGGGATCGTTCGTTCTTTTCAGATACTTTACGAACGTTTCACTCAGGCGATAGTCATTAGGCGCATTGCCGAGAAGAATAAGACCGGTGCCGTTTGGTACCGGGGTGCCACTGAGGTTCTGATGCTGAACGATGGCATTATCCGGATTGCCGGTCATCACGCCGCCCAGCAACGCTATGGCTATCCATTTTTTTGCCGTATCGGGTTCAACCTTACTCAAACGCATGGCGACCCGAACCATTTCTGAATAAGCAAATTTTTTCCAGGCTTCAGGACTCCCACCGTATAAAAGATCGGCAGAGCCCACTGTATTTGGTCTGAAGGGATCGAGGCTGCCGGCAGCTTCCTGCAATTCAAGCAGCAGGTCCATATATATATCCTGCTGTTTATCGTACCTGGGCGTCATAATTCCGGAAATATATCCCAGCCCGGCCTGGAAATAAGGGCAATCCCCATACATATCGGTCATACGCTGAAACATGAATGCTCTGAAGATCCGGGCGATCTGATAAAAATTATATTGAGAAGTATCGGTCCGTGTATGTTCCACCACTTCGACGATGTTAGTTATACTGTTGGGATAGTTCTTGTCCCAGTAAGCAGAGTTATAGGTGGCGCTATACAAATATTTATCTCCGACCCAATAGGAAAAGGTGGAGGATAAATGCTGTATCATAGAACCGGAGTAGATCAGGTTATTCCTCCAATCCTCATATCCGTTGGCATCACTGTTACCGGAGGTCACCAACTGTGCGTTGGTAAAAAGAGTACTGAATTTAATCTGGGTAGGCGGGATCTTACCCGGATCGGTGTTGATCGAGGTGAAATCTTTTTTGCAAGCGGAACCTGCCACCAATATGATGAGGATAAGAAAGGCTATCGTTAACTTTTTCATTATTTCATTTGCCGGTTAAAATTTCAGGTTCAGATTTACCCCCCAGCTTCTGACCGCAGGGTACCCCGTTAGTTCCAACCCCTGGCCATTGGTATTATTAATACTGGATTCAGGATCAATATTTGGTGTATGTTTCATAAGTACTGCCAGATTTCTCCCCACGAGGGAAATGGTTATTCCTTTTATGAAGCCTCTTTTTAATACAGTCCCGGGAAAGGAATAAACAAGAGATAAGGCCCTTAATTTTATGAAGCTGGCATCATAAATGAATTCTTCTGCAATATGGTCGTTACCCCCGGCGGAAATATCCTGAAAATATTGTTGGGCAGGGACTACAGTGGTATTGGCATGTCCGTCCTCACGAACTCCTTTTCCTATATAGCCCCCTTCCCTGCCCTGAAGGGTGGTTCGTTGTAATCCATAATAATAAAGAAGCAGGTTGGTGCCGGAATAAATTTTTGCCCCGTATTTGATGTCGAGCAGGAAGGACAGGGAAAGATCCTTATAGCGAAATTCGTTACTAAGGCCGCCGGTTTCCCTGTAGACGCTGGAGCCCATTGGCACTACTCCCGTATGCTCGGGTTCACCCGAAGGAGCAGGATTGGTTACCCCGTCACTGAAAATGATATTACCTCTTCCGTCCCTTTTATAGGCAAACCCCATGATCTGCCCATACGGCAATCCAACCACATTACTGATATTCACTTCATTGCCCCAACGGGGATAGGCACCAGCGATAACGATACTGGGTGAGCCGCCGACATCCAAAACCTTGTTGTCGTTCACGGCAAGATTAAACGAAATATTCCAGGTGAGGTTATGGGTCTTTACCGGAGTACCCGTAAATAAAAGTTCAAGGCCCCGGTTCTGTATTTTCCCTACATTTTCTATGTATTGGAAGTAACCGGCAGTAGGGCTAACCGTTACCTTTACTATATCGTTGGTGGTTTGTTTCGAATAAAAAGTGAGATCGAATCCTGCACGGTTATGAAAGAATTGCATGGCCAGCCCGAGTTCTTTTTCCGAAATACTCACGGGCCGCAGGCCTGGATTAGGTATCAGCCCATTGGTAGCGACATATCCTACAGGTTGCCCACTGGTTGCGTATCCCTGTAAGCCATAAGCAATCAGATTCTGATAAGGTTCGGTACCATTGGAGGATACTGCATAAGATGCCCGTAGTTTTCCCAGGTTGATCCAGGAAGGCAGGCGCCAGGCATCGGAAAATATAAAGCTGGAGGAAATAGAAGGATATAAATAATGGTCCGTGTGAACGTTAAGGGTCGAGAACCAATCATTGCGGGCGGTAAGGGTAAGGAACAGAAAATTCTTATATCCAAAATCGGCGCTTCCATACAGGGAGTTTACACGGTAATGTTTATAAGAAGTGCTAAAGGGTTTGGTTACAATATTATTAGGGCTGTAATAACCGGGAATATAAAATGGACCGGCAGGCCGGTTGTTGGAATTGGGCACTGCCCCGATCCCGTTTATATCGTTTATATTGTCCTGCTGGTTTCCTCCGATGTTCCCTTCAAAACTGAAACCCGAAACGGATTTTTTATTTACGCCGATCATAAAATTACTGTTCAGCTCATGGTAATTTACTTCATATTGCGTAAGGTTGCCTCCATGAACTCCATCTGCCCGGGTATAGGGCACTCCGGATGGAACGATATTGACCACATCGAATATATATCCGTCCCGGGTAACCTGGCCTTGCAGAAACAGCCAATCGAGGAGATGATATTTTAAGGTCAATCCACCAGTAAGGCGGTTCCTGTTTGTCGTATTCTGATACTCATAAGCAATATAATAGGGATTCTCGAAATATTGATCGGCTGTTCCCGGCATTAGTTCCGTACCGTCCGGATTTACGCGGCGGTCCTTCATCCAGCGAATATCGAATGAATTAGCCAGGTACAGCGGAGCGGCAATTACATTCCCGGGATCATCGGAAATAGAAGCGCGGTTTTTCACCCGTTCAAAGACATAATCCGCCGTCAGATCCATCTGCAATTTATTGGTGATAAAAAAAGTAGAGTTAAAATTCAATCCCTGTTGCTGCATACTTGAATTGGGAATGCTGGGCTGGAGAAGCAGATCGGAAATGCCCAGGCGGAAATGCCCCTTATTATTGGCGCCTGTCAGCGCGATGGAGCTCTGGTTGGTTATTCCGGTTCGGAAGAAATTTTTAAAATTGTCTTTTGCTGCGAGGTACGGATAATTATTACCCAGGAAGTTCACGGCATTAGAACCGTCCAGTCTGGCGCCCCAGCTATAATAAGGTGCGGCAAGAGCAGTTTGGATATTCGTAGGTTTCACGCCGGATTGGCCCTGTCCATATTCATATTGATAATCTCTGTCATCGGTTATCGTATTTAACGTAAGGTTATTATTCACCTGGACCGAGATACCATGGGTTCTGGATCCGGATTTGGTTGTGATAAGGATGGCTCCGTTCCCACCCCGGTAACCGTAAAGTGCGGAAGCCGCCACCCCTTTTAATACGAGGACGGATTCGATATCGTCAGGATTGATATTGGAGAGACCATCGCCCAGGTCTACCCCACCCCATTGACCGGAATATCCCTGATTCATATTATCATAAGGTACTCCATCGATTACATATAAGGGCTGATTATTACCGCTTAAAGAAGAATTCCCACGGATAAGCATTCTGCTGCTTCCATAAGGTCCGGTAGCATTCTCGGCAACGCTTAATCCGGCAATCTGCCCCGTCAGGGCATTCCCGAAATTGACGGCACGGGATTGGGTGAAAATGGTACCGTCCATACCTGTGGCCGAATAACCCAAGGACCTTTCCTGTTTCTTAATTCCCAGCGCGGTAACCATAACCTCCGTCAGGGGATCATTGGAAGGCTCCATTAAGACAATTGTTTTTCCTGCTTCTTCCGCCGGGAGTTCACGGGGCTTGTATCCTACAAACGAGAAAAGAAGCCTATCCCCTCTGACCGCACGAATTTCGAATACCCCGCTCAGATCCGTGGACACTCCTTTTCCCGTTCCTTCGATTGTGACGCTGACGCCCTGAAGGGCTATTCCATTCGCACCCGAGACTTTACCTGATACCGTATTATCTTTCTGGTTGGTCGCATCGGCCTCGGGGTCATCCTCTGATTGCTGGTTTATAGCAGCGGTAGAATCATAGGATGAATTGTTTCTGGCCTGGTTTTTTCTGGAAAGGATTACAAAAGTCTTATCATCTACTTTTTTAAAATTAAGACCCGTGTTCTTCAGGATCTGTCCCAGGAGCTTTTCCACCGATCCATTGACCGTGTTTGCAGGAGGATTGACCAGTATCTTGCCAAGCGTTTGTTGGGAAAAAAGAAAATAGACTCCTCTCGTCCGGTTTAATTCGATCAGGACATCAAACAAGGTTTGTTGGGGAGGAGAGTCTACAGGTCGGCTGTTTCCGCCAGGCCCCGCCCCCGGAGGAGGAATGGTCTGGGAAAGCGCCTGCAAAATGCAGGCAGAAGGTATACAAAGAAAAAATACAAGCGTAATGCGCAAGAAGCTTGATTTTCTCATTTTGCAGAGTTTGGTAAAAAATAAATGCTAGGGTGCATGTGCCCTGATCGTGACACCATTGCCATCCGGTCTGAGCACTTCGAAATCCCCCGTTGCTTCCAAAGATTTTAACAACACCTCCAGGTTATTGTTTGGCAGGATCCCGGAGATCGTTTTATCCCCGGTCTGAATATCTGCCAGTTTGACCCGGACACCATACTGGTCATTGATAATGGTAACCAATTCTTTAAGAGGCGTCTTGTCAAAGACCAGTTTTTGTTCTTTCCAGGCAAGCACAGTTTCATGCCTGACCGCTTTTTTTTCCAGTTGGTTGTTGGAATTGTACTCCGCATAATCACCGGGTTCCAGATTCAATTCCTTTCCATCCCGGGAACGCAGTACAACGCTCCCTTCTTTTAATAACACATTTACCCTTTCACGGCGGTTGACAACATTGAATTGCGTGCCGGTCACCACTATATCGAAACGGGAGGTATGCACAATGAACCGGCTCATCATCGGTGTTTTCCGTACATGAAAGTACGCTTCCCCGTTCACCCAGACTTCCCGGTCCGCACCATCCTTCCATACAGATGAATATCTGAGATTACTGTTCGCATTCATCGTGACCAGTGTACCGTCGGGCAGCTGATGTTCCTTTATTTGCCCGAAATCCGTTCTCAATTCCGGCTTGCCGGGGATAAGGAACTTCGTTATAAACATACCTGCCGTAACCAGAACAAGGAGAATGGCTGCTGCAATCCAGACTTGTCGTGCGTATACATTACGGAAAAAACTTTTTTGCCCATTCCCGGGCAAAGAGGCTACTCTTTCTTCCGGAGCGATCCTGGATTCAAGCGCTGTTCTTGTTTCTGCCGTGATCATTGGCTGTAACGGACTTCTTTGCTCTCTGGAAGAAGCGGACGAATTTTTTATCTCTGTTTTTTTTCTTGGCTGGGCAACTTCTATCTTTTGTTTAAGTGACGCTTCTGCTCTACGGATCTGGTCAGCTGGAATTTCAATTTCCGGGAAACGGGTAGTTCTTAATATTTCGATGGCTCGATCCGCCAGATCCCTGCTTTCAGGATTGGCGTTTATCCAGCGTTCCCATTCCATATCGCGTTCATCTCCGGTATGATAATACCAGGAGAGAAAAGATTCATCAGACAAAAGGTCTTCCGGTTCTCGATAATTTTCAAACATAAAACAAAAAGGTCATTCAGAATTTACGTATATATTTTGGACCAGAAAACTTTTTAAATTGAAATCCAGCCCTGCTAAAATCCTTATATCCGGGTTCAGTTACAGGAATTATAGCTTCTTTCGTAAAGGTAGTTTGGGAAAGTTCGTTTCTGCTATTTTTCCATTTATTTTTCTGTTATTACGAAAAAAATCTTTTTTTCCGGGGTTTATTAATTGCTTATTTTACGACTTTCATCCAGGATTAAGTCGCCAGATCAAGTCAAAGATCAAGTCAAAGATCAAGTCACAAGATTAAGTTATAAGATTAAGTTACGATTAAAAGCCATTGAATACTGCCAACCAGGACATAATGCTATGGGAATCTTTCCGCAAGGGAGACAAGGAGGCTTTTGCTACCCTTTTCAGGGAGCATTACGAGACCTTATTCCGTTTTGGCTGCAAGTTTACCAAAGATAATGAGCTGCTGGAGGATAGTATTCAGGAGTTGTTTATCGAGCTGTGGCAGGCCAAATCCCAGGTTCCTGTACTTTCAGTCAAGGCATATCTTCTTAAATCCCTCAAATACAAGCTGTTAAAGGTTTTTCGAAAAAAAGGCAAATTTATGCCCCTTCTGGATAACGGAGAGGCGAATTTCGAATGGAGTCATGAACACTTCCTTATCGAGCAACAGGAAACGGATGCCAGAAAACAACTGGTGCTTAAAGCCCTGGGGAAGTTGTCCAACCGGCAAAAGGAGATCATATACCTGAAATATTATCAGAATCTCAGCTACGAAGAAGTCAGCGAGATCATGAATATTAACTACCAGGTTGCCCGAAACCTACTTTATCAGGCCATTAAATCTTTAAAAAATATGCTGGCCGGTTCCCTTGAGCTATTTCTTTTCTTTTTATGAAGAGGATAGTTATCTGAAAGGAAACCCTTGTTTTCTTCCGCATGTACAAAGGGATTCCAGCCTTTTTTTCTCCCGGCAACACTTTATAAACACTTTTAAAAGCGGAAACAAAGAGATATCACGCAAACGCAAACGATTGCTCCCGATGTGCTCCATATGGGAAATAGGGATTAATTTCGCGTCAATTCTTAGTGTTTCAACTTTTTTGAAACACCTTCTTTACACTACATCAAAAACATTCTGAACTATGAGCATGGTAGACTCGTTCGAAAAGATCCCCCTGAAAATTTTCAGTACTTTAAATGAAGGTTCCCGATTTATTGGAAAAGAAATTGCGACCCTGATCCGTGAAAAAGAGGCGAAGGGTGAAAAAGCGGTATTGGGTCTGGCAACCGGCTCTTCTCCCAAATCGCTTTATGCTGAATTAGTGCGGCTTCACCGGGAAGAAGGGCTAAGCTTTAAGAATGTGGTCACCTTTAACCTGGATGAATATTATCCGATCGATAATGATGCCTTACAGAGCTATAATCGATTCATGAAAGAACAATTGTTCGACAAAGTGGATATTGATCCGAAAAACTGCCATATTCCGAATGGCGAATGGAAAAAAGAAAGTATAAAGGAACATTGCATCGGATACGAGAAGATGATCGAGGAGGCCGGAGGAGTTGACCTGCAGATCCTCGGCATCGGAAATAACGGACATATAGGTTTCAATGAACCGGGATCGAGCCTTTTCTCCAAGACCAGGCTGGTTCCCCTGGAAAACTCTACGCGCATTGCCAATGCCGGAGAATTCCAGAACATTTCCAAGGTTCCCCGTCTGGCCATCACCATGGGCATCAGTACGATTATGAAGGCCAAACGGATCATCCTTATGGCCTGGGGACAGATCAAAGCCCCGGTCATTCAGAAGGCAGTAGAAGGAAATGTAACCGAACAAATACCTGCTTCCCTGCTTCAGCAGCATAATGATGTAACCTTCGTAACAGATGCTGTTGCCGCATCTGAACTGACCAGGTTCAAGTACCCCTGGCTGACGGGCGATTGTGAATGGACCCCACAGATCATCCGGAAGGCTGTGGTTAATATGGCCCTTAAACTGGGAAAACCAATTTTAAGCCTGACCAGCAGTGATTATAATGATAACGGGCTAAGTGACCTGCTCGTAGAAAAGGGAGATGTCTATGAGATCAATCTGCAGGTGTTCTATTTACTACGGGATAGCATCACCGGCTGGCCCGGCGGTAAACCCAATGTTCATATTCCTGCCCACCCTGAACGTTCTGAGCCCTACCCTAAACGCAGCTTGATCTTTTCACCCCATCCGGATGACGATATCATTTCCATGGGGGGAACGTTCATGCGGCTTCACGACCAGGGTCATGATGTGCATGTTGCCTATCAGACTTCCGGTAACATTGCAGTAACGGACGAATTCGTCACCCGTTTCCTGGATTTTGCGGTTGGATTTGAAGTTCTGGCCGGTATTGACAGCCAGAAATCTTCCCAGATCCTGCAAAATGCCACCCAGTTCCTGCAGACCAAGAAAAACAGCCAGATAGATACAGCCGAGATCCGCAGCATTAAAGGACTGATCCGCCGGTGCGAGGCAAAAGCAACCTGCCACTATGTAGGCATCCCGGATACGAATATTCATTTTATGAATCTTCCTTTCTACGAGACCGGTACGATCGAAAAAAAGCCCATGGGAGAAGAAGATGTACAACTTACGATGGACTTGCTCCGCAAGCTCAAGCCCCATCAGATCTTTGCCGCAGGGGATCTGGCAGACCCTCATGGAACCCATAAGGTCTGCCTGGACGTTATATTTGAATCGATGCGCCGGTTAAAAGCAGCGGGTGAGCCCTGGATCAAGGATTGTTGGGTATGGTTGTACAAAGGAGCCTGGCAGGAATGGGATATCAGCGAAATTGAAATGGCCATACCGATGAGCCCTGACCAGGTCATGAAAAAAAGATTCGGCATTTTCATTCACCAATCTCAAAAGGATATGGTACCCTTCCAGGGTAGCGATAGTCGTGAATTCTGGCAAAGAGCCGAGGACAGGAATGGCAATACAGCCGGACTATATGCTCAATTGGGCCTGACCAAATTCGCCGCTATGGAGGCCTTCGTAAGATGGCATTATTAAAAGTAATGGCTTTAAAAAATGCCTTTAAAACATAAAAGGCTTACTTAAAAATACCGCCCCGGGATTTATTCCGGGGCATCTTTTTGTAAGGCTTTACCCCTACCCAGTTAAGTAATTATAAATAAACTGCTTAAATTTGCCTTTTTCGATTACGTATGCCACAGAAAATACTGCTCGCAATCAGGGAAGAATGGAAGGAAGCCTGGCAATCTGCAGGCTTTCGCAGAAAAATGATAACAGGCGCGTTTTTGGTGGCTCTTATCCTTTCGGCCTTCCCTTATTTTTTTCAATTCATCGAGAAAAGAAATGGTTTTAACCTGAACGATCCTTTTATGAGGTGGTTGCCACCCTATAATGTGTCGTTGGTCATTTTTATCATTATCTGGGCGCTTTCTCTCCTGGTCTTATACAGGCTTATCCGGAATCCCGCTACCTTCCTGGCGTTTTTGTGGGCCTACGCCATTCTTCTGTTGCTGCGGATGCTGATGATCACCCTGGTTCCCCTGAATCCCCCGGTTGGGTTGGTAGGGCTGCAGGATCCAATCAGTAATTTTTTTTACGGGAAGAATAATTTTGTAACCAAGGACCTTTTCTTTTCGGGACATACCTCCAGCGTTTTCCTGATCTATCTTTTTCTAACAGAACGGAGGGAAAAACAATTTGCTCTTTTCGTTACTGCAGCTGTAGGGTTTTTGTTGATGGTTCAGCATGTTCATTATACCCTGGACGTATTAGGGGCCTTATTCTTTGCCTGGTTAGCCCGTTGGATAGCCTTTCATACTGTAGTCCGGCATTTTCACAAAATATCCCCAATCGCAGATAAAAGCCCCCTGGTTTAAAAATTTTGTTCACATAAGATTGATAATCAATCTATAATTAATGGTTTTTGGAACAGTCACTAATCTGTCACGAGCTGTCAAAACTGTTCAAAATGAGCTGTTATCCCTTATCTTTGCGGTTCCCTTTGAGAAAATGGGGATAAAAAGCACTTTTAAAACAAATTTTTAGGGAAAAGTGGATAAAAAGTGCTTTTTTAAAGCAGCGTTTGCTTAGTGGTATTGTTATATTTATTTAAGTTTAGCGATAATAATCTGTCAAATGAACAGGGAAAAATCTAATTTTCTTACATTTGACAATTAATGAAAAATTCACAATTTGTTAAATTTAAATTCATCTTATAATTTTAAAGGCTCTGAAGCGGAAAGGACTCCCCTTCCCTTTCTTATAATAAAGCTAGTATTATGAAAAAATTTGAATGCCCCGATTTCATCCTAGGAGATAAACTGACAGAAGAACAATTTAATTTTTTCGATAAGTATGGCGTGATCATATTTAAGGACTTTCTCAAATCGGAGACTGTTCAATTATTTATACAGGAGCTTAACCGGATTGAAAAGATGTGGTTGGATGAAGGCCGTGAAAAGGTGAATGGAATTCCGCTAAAGTTCGGAAAAGACGAAGATGGCAATAAAATGATCCAGCGGATGTGTTTCCTGTCCTTGAACAGTGATGTATTCCATGAGTTCCTGCAGGATCCCCGCGTAAAAGCGCTTATCGGCCTCCTCTATCCTTTTGAAGGCCGTATTGGTGAAAATGAAAAGGATGGATTGATCCTGAATCATTATGTACGTATGCCGGAGAGCAATTTTACCCAGATGGGATGGCATACCGATAGCCCGAGGGATCTGTTCCTGGGTCAGAAGATCATGCCAATGCTGAACGTAGGCATTCACCTTGACGACACTCCATTCGAGAATGGAGGGTTGAGGGTTTTACCGGGTACCCACAAGCAGAACATCCTCAAATTGTTATTTGGCAAAAAATACTTTATTGATAACAACCCTGACCGCAGGGAGATCGGATTCGATGTCAAGGCGGGAGATCTTACCGTGCATGATGGTCGTATCTGGCACCGTGCCCAGCAATCCCCTTTATATGGGGAGGCCAGCCGTCGCCGGGTAATGTATATTCCTATTATTACCGGGAAGTATATGCCCAAACATGATAAGAGCAAGACTCCATTCTACCATCGTTTTGCTTCCAAAGTGCAGAATTAATATTACTGGTAGTATAAATCTATATAGCAGGTCAACCCAGGTTGGCCTGTTTCATTACCGTCAAACCAATCATATTTATTCTATGGATTATGCCTTGATCACGGGAGCCAGTAAAGGGATTGGCAAAGCCATCGCGGAAGAGCTGGGTGCCAGGGGGTTTAATATACTGTTGGTAGCCCGGTCCGGGGATTTGTTACAGCAGGTCACCGGGGAGATCACCAGCCGTTACCGAATAAAAGCCGATTTCCTGGCCCTGGACCTGTCTGCCGCCGATGCCGGGCAGCGGGTATTCGATTGGTGTAAGGACAAACAATATTCCGTCAGGGTATTGGTGAACAATGCAGGTTACGGCTTAAGCGGTCCTTTCGAAAAATATCCCTTAAGCGACCATTTAAATATGATGCAATTGAATATGACCACCCTGGTTAGCCTTACGCGACTGTTCCTTCCGGAATTAAGCAAGGGTCCCAAGGGCTATATCATGAATATTGCCAGTTCAGCTGCTTACCAGGCCGTTCCCAAGCTTAGCCTGTATGCGGCAACAAAGTCCTTCGTGCTGGCATTCAGCCGGGGACTGCACCAGGAATTACATGGAGGGCCCGTTTCGGTCACCTGTGTCAGCCCGGGTTCCACGGATACCGATTTCCCTTCCCGCGCCCAGATCGGCGAAAAAGGTCTTAAAGCGGCCCGGAAATTGAATATGACACCTTCAGCCGTAGCCTCCATAGCCGTAAAGGCCATGCTCGCCGGCAGGGCCGAAGTAATTACGGGTTTTGTCAATAAATTGGGGGCGGCAATGGCCTGGCTCCTACCCAAGACCCTGGTCGAGCGGACGGCGATGAAGATCTATGATTAACAATCAGATGCGGAAAAATTCAGAATCTCATTTTCCTTTTTTTCCGTTTCAAAATTTTTTCTATATTTGCAGCCCCTTAACGGCCCCGTAGCTCAACTGAATAGAGTAACTGACTACGGATCAGTAGGTTTCAGGTTTGAATCCTGACGGGGTCACAAAGCCCTCGCGATAGCGAGGGTTTTTGCATTTAGGAGCATGGCGAACTTGTTCGTCGATGCGGATAAATGTAAAAACCCGTCCCGACTTCGTCGGGACGCAGGGCTTTGGGTAAGGCCAATGCGAAAAGGATCACCGAAGGGCGAAGCCCGGAGGTAATCCTGACGGGGTCACGAAGCCGATCATACGAGATTTTTCCATTAATACTTCGAATAGGATAATACTCTTTTGCCCAAAATCATGACAGAAACCTTTTAAATCAATTTACAAGAATGATATCCAACGGATTACAATGCATTTATTTGATTTCTGTTTTTAATGAGAAAAGCTAATTTTGTACCTTAAGCAAATTGATTATGAACGCGAACAACAGTGCCACTATCAGACATAAATTATACGATTATATCTGCGTAGCGAATGATAAAAAAACTTCATGGATTTATAATCTTTTAGAAAACGAAGTAGAAGAATCCAATGAATGGTGGAAGGATAAGGCTTTTGTCGATGAACTGGACCATCGGCATGAAGCCTTAGAAACTGGTACAGACAAGGGCTTCACGATTGAACAGCTGAAAACTTCAATCGACAAACTGCGAAAAAAGCGATATGGCAAGTAGGTTGAGCTATTCCAGTATTATATCCAGTCGGGCACAAAAAGAAATAGCAATATCCTGGGAATGGTATGAGGAACGGCTGCAGGGGTTAGGTGACACCCCTTCCCACTTTGAATATGCTCTATTCCGAATGTAGCGATTTCACCGGGTTCGCAGTGGCCGCCCGAATCGCCTCGTAGCTCACCGTGCAAAGCGCCACCAGCAACGCCAGCGTTCCCGCCACGGCAAAGAACCACCATTCCAAACCGATGCGATAGGCAAACCCATGCAGCCATTTATCCATGGCCCAACCGGCCACCGGAAAGGCGATGAGCGTAGCCACACCCACGGGGATCAGAAATTCCCGCGCCAGCAGACTTACGATCCCCTGAACACTTGCCCCCAGTACCTTCCGCACCCCGATCTCCTTGATGCGGCGTTGCGTGGTATAGGCGCTAAGCCCAAAGAGCCCCAGACAGGAGATAAAAATCGCCATGACGGAAAAGACATTGAAGAGTTTCCCCATTCGCTGCTCCGAAGAATATAAGGCATCCAGGTCCATGTCTACAAAACCATAATTGAAAAGATATTGCGGATATGTCGTTTCGTATGCCTTCTTCAAGGCCGCGATAGTCTTGTCTGTGTTTCCCGGCGCGGTCTTTATAACGACGTACATATTCCCGCGGGTGAAATTATACGGCATCAACAAAGGCTCGACTGTAAACTGAATGGGTTTAAAACTAAAATCTTTCACCACTCCGATGATCGTCCTCTTCCTGTTGTTGAAACGGATCGTCTTGCCCACTGCCGTAGACAGATCCATATGCATGACCCGAATGGCGGCTTCATTCATCAGTATCGCACTGTCATCGCTGCCATATGCCTTTGAAAAATTCCGGCCCGTCAGCAAATGCATCCCAAACACATTCAGGGTATTTTCATCTGCGCCTATCAGGGAAAATATCGCTTGTTCTTTCGGGCCTTTACCTGGCCAGTCGACCCCGCCATCGCCCGAGGTCAGATAGGTCGGCAGATCGCCTACAATACTATGCGCCACGACTCCCGGTGCGCTGGCCATCGAGACCTCGATCTGTCTGGCCTCTTTTCGCATCCCGTTATTATCGTCCAGATGCGGCACATCCACATAAAGCAGATTGCTCTTGTCAAAACCCATATCCCGGTCCCGGATGAACCGTAACTGGCGGTTGACCACCAGTGTGCCCACCATCAGCGCGATGGCGATCGTGAACTGCAGGACCACCAGGCCATTTCTAAAATAGGCGCGGCCATGTTGAAACAACTTCATTCCTTTGAGCACCTTTACCGGCTGAAAAGCCGATAAGGCCAGCGCCGGATAACTACCCGACAAAAGCCCGGCAAAAATGGCGATTCCCAACAACACCACGATACGGCTGCCGCCCAGCACCTCGATGGTAAAGGATTTGCCTGTGAGCTGGTCGAACAGCGGCAACAGCAACCACACCAATATTACGCCCAGCCCCAACGCGATCAATGCGAGGAATACCGCCTCGCCAAGAAATTGCCCGATCAGTTGCATCCGGGAAGCGCCCACGGTCTTGCGCAGACCGACCTCTTTGGCCCTCCGGGAGCTCAGGGCCGTGCTCAGGTTCATGAAATTGATACAGGCAATCAAGAGGATAAAAATGGCGACCAGCGAAAAGATGCGGACATATTGCAGGCTGCCCTGGCCCGCGACATCCAACAGATAATGCTCGCCCAAATGGATATCCGTGATATGCTGAAGCGTAAATGCCGGGGTCAACATCGGTGACCCGTTCTCTTTATAGATGGCGTCGAGCGTCTGATCCAGTTTGGCCAATGCACCGGGGTTGCTCGTCGCCGCATGATCGAGCCGCAGATAAGTATAAATACTAAAATTATCCCATTTGGGGCTTTCTCCTATATTGGACATAGGCAGCAGCATATCGAATTGCATATGGCTGTTCTTAGGCAGATCTTTCAACACACCCGTCACCAGTAAGTCCTGCCGGGCCTGCAGCTTTAGCCGTTGGCCCATCGGATCTTTGTCGCCGAAGTATCGTTTGGCCGTACTTTCCGTAAGCAACACCTCGTTCTCGCCATCAAAGATATGCGCCGGATCTCCTTTGATCAACGGCAAATTGAACAGCTGTTGAAAATTGCTGTCGGCATACCAGATCTTTTTTTCGACAAAACGCTTCTCGCCATAGGATAGCATTACCGGGTCCGAGACTAAAAACCGAACGGATTGTTTGACCTGCGGCAGGTTACGCTGCAAATACGGTCCCATGTTGATGGGTGTCGTTGCGGCATGAATACCGCCAAGTGTAACGACCAGCCGATAGATATCTTCCGACTGTGGGTTGTCGCGATCGAAACTCTGTTCATCCTGTAACCACAGAAAAATAAAGATACTGCCACAAAGCCCAATGGCGAGACCAATTATGTTCAAGCTGCTGAAAAGCCGGTTGCGCGTAAACTGGCGAATTGCTGTTTTGAGATAATTCTTGAACATATCTTAAAATTCAACAAGCGCAATGCCGTTTTATAGTGACGTGAAAATCAACTTTTTGTGGTATGCTGCAACTCCTCCGCTGTCCGTTTTCGATACAGCGGCTGGCCGTTTCCGGTTATCTAAAACTTTATTTTTCTTTCAATGAAAGGGAGTTAGTATATTTCTCAAGTTTTTTTACAATTTCATCGTCAAACCTGTTTTCAATCCTCGCTTTTTCAGAAAAATTAAAATCACTTTCTTTTTTCCAACCGGAAATGCCATCATTTACAGATCTGATTGCTATCCTAATGCTTTTTGGATCAGCTAAACTGGCGGAATCCCCAATAAACTTATATAGGATCATTGCTATTTTCGCTATATATTTATCGCTACAATAAAGAAAACCCCAAACTCCGCATATGAATATTGAGGATATTCAAAACCAGTGTGAAAACCTGTCAAATGAGCAATTACTGTTGGTGGTGAATAATAAGCGATTATATACTGAAAAAATCGTTAGAGCTGCCTACCAGGAACTAAGAAAACGACAGATTCCTAAGGAAGAAGTTATAGCAATTGAAAAAAAACATACCCGAAGGTCAAGGATAATCACTGGAGATATTCATACGGATATTTTACTGCTTGAAAAGATAGCCCTTTTCTTTCTTTGCATTCCTAGGTTGGGAGGGTTAATTATGTGGGATTACAGGAAAAAGGGCTACGCCTTGAAAACCCGGCAAACCACGTATTTCAACTTAATGGGCGCTGCATTCCTCCTAACGGACATTCTTCTGGGAATGCATCACATCTCAATGGAAACAGGCGCTATTATCTGGATATTTAGTTTTTTACCTACCTATTTCTTTAATGAATATTTCTTCAAACAAAGAACGATAAGAAACCTGGAAGCCCGTATGAAACACCAGGATTAATGTAGACATGAACCGCAAATCATTGATTTTAAATATATTAACCTACCCCCCTTCTTCATATATCATAGCCTCTATTTTTGTAACTTACCATCTGAAATATCAAAAGCCGAAGTATGCCAAATACCGCTGTAAAAAGGTTTCATAATTTAGCATTTTAGCCCTAATCTGAGCCTGGCAAAAATCAATCAACCGCAGGCAATATGACAGAAAATGAACAAGGTTATACCAGTTTAAGAATCGCTGTTCCAACAGAATTCGAAACCGTGTTTTCTCATTTTTACATTGCCGAAAACAAATCAACGCAATCTTTGACAAAAATTTTATTGCCTGCTTATCAGACTATCCTGATATTTTGTTTTGGCAATAACGCTTCTCTTACCACAAAACAAAACACCAAAATCGAAGTAGAAAAATGCCTGGTTTTGGGCCCTATCAAACAGGCATTTGAATATACTTTACCTGTAAACACGGGCATTCTAGTAGCAAACTTTAAAGACGATGCATTTTACCGTTTTTTTGGAACGGCAATTATTGCTGAGCATTTACCCATCAATCCGGATGTGCTATTGGCTGAAAATTGTTTTACAAATTTATGGCATCAACTTAAAAATATAAATTCAACAAATGAACGAGTAAGCCATATACTCGAATTCTGTAAGCCCTACTTACGAAACCAGGACAATACAACATCTTTGCTAAGCAATTTTAAAGACGAAACTCGTAATCCAATTAAGAGCATAGCTGAAAAAACGAATCAAAGCGAAAGAAATATCCAACTGAAACAAAAGGAGCAATTCGGTTACAGTGCAAAAGAAATCAATCGTTACCAAAGATTTTTAAAAGCAATAAAATTCGTTGAAGAAGAAATAGCTAAAGCCAAAAAAGTGGAATGGTTTGACATTATTGAATATTGCAACTACTACGACCAAAGCCAACTTATACATGACTTCAGGCATTTTATGAACATTTCCCCTACTCAATACCTGAAATTTCAGCAGGATATCTGCAACCCCAAATCCGAATAAACACTCATTTCGTTTTCTTACAATTTTACCTCGCAGCCCCATTCTACTTTTACATCAGTAAATCAAACTAAAAGTAGAACAAGATGAAACATTTAATTATTTATGCCCACCCCCATGAAGGTAGTTTAAACAATCACTTATTACAAACTGTCGTGGAAACCTTGCAAGCAAAAAACCAGGAAATGGTGGTTAGGGATTTATATCAACTCAATTTTGACCCAATATTGTCTTTACAGGATATAAAAGGGCAACGAATGGGACAAGTCGCTGCCGATGTTAAACAGGAGCAGGGATTTATTTATTGGGCAGAACAAATCACTTTTATATACCCTATTTGGTGGACAGGAATGCCAGCTATGATGAAAGGGTATATTGACCGGGTTATGAGTTATGGTTTTGCCTATCGCTACGATCAGGGTGTTCAGAAAGGGTTACTAACAGGCAAACAAACAGTAATCATCAATACCTATGGAAAATCAAAGGCTGAATATGAAAGTATCGGTATGGACAAGGCACTTTCACTTACTTCCGACAAAGGTATTTTTACCTACTGCGGTCTTGAGATCAATCAGCATTTCTTTTTTGACAAAGCAGACAGAACAAGCCCTGAAAGTATTGAAGAGTGGACAATGAAAATTAAAACTGAATTTTTAAAGGCTACCTGCATATAGCGGGCGGCCTTTAAAAAAGTACTCCTGGCACCTGCCGGACCGCCGTTGGCTATCCGTGCAGGGCCTGCTCTTTAAGAAGGTGATTCGGTCTTTAGCGCCCATTCCGGCCGAACATAATGACAGGTATAGCCGTATGGATGTTTCTGCAGATAATTCTGATGTTCTTCTTCCGCCACCCAGAATTCCCTGGCAGGCACCACCTCGGTCACAATCGGTCCTGGCCAGATATGTGAGTCCGTCATTTCGGCAATCAAGGCAACAGCTACTTCTTTTTGTTCTTCATCAAGGTAAAAAATGGCTGAACGGTATGATGTCCCGATATCATTGCCCTGCCTGTTCCTTGTCGTGGGATCATGGAGCTGGAAGAAATATTCCAACAACGTACGATATGGTAGTTTATCCGCATCGAAGCGAATCTCGATGGCTTCCGCATGCGTTCCATGATTCCTGTATGTCGCATTGGTGACATCTCCACCGGTGTAGCCTACAACTGTAGAAATAACACCGGGCATACTACGTATAAGTTCCTCTACGCCCCAAAAGCAGCCAGCGGCAAGAATTGCTTTTTCAATCTTCATAAATTGTCTTTTATTGGTTTACAAATATCACCCTTCACGGGGAAATTCCCCGAAAAAATTACATCATCCTTTTTTAAAATCCTGTCCATTCTCCGCATTGACAGTTGTTGTCTTTTTTTTGTTCCATGTTTCTGACATTTTTATTTTCCTTTTTTGTTTAAAAATTCAAATAAACCTGCAGTATAGAAGCAAAAAACCTTCCTGGTTTTATGGGTAAAACCTTATCCGGAAAACATAGTTGAATCTCATTGATTGTCAATGCTAACGGCCGTTTCACTGAATTTAGACGCTGACAAATAAGGCAGGGTAGGCTAAATAATAAGACAAGAAGGCAGTTGTAGCTTTATTTTACTAGCCAAATGACACTCATAGTTTTTCACCTTTTACCAGAAAAATAGATTTAATAGATTGTTCTTTCAAATGCAGGAATCGTTTTCGTTCTTCGTCCTGCATAAAACTGGCAAAATCATTGTCCGTTTGAAATTCCACGAAGTGGATCTCATACGGGTTCTCTATATTACTTTCTATATATGTATTTTCGTCAGGTCGCACCCGAAATAAAAGTCGCCCATTGTATTTTGCAATTGCCGGAATAGCAATGGCTTCAAATTGATCGAAAACATTTTCCTGTCCTTCCAAAATGTAAATTAGCTGGGTAATGAAAATCATCTTTTTTATTTAAGATCCCAGGGCAATTTAGTCAATTGTCTACCACGAATTCCCTCATTTGTAACAAGTGAACCCGGGGAACCCCAATTCACTCTCAAAAATTTATTTTGTAAACCGAATGGTTATATATACATTTACTTAACCATTCGGTTATGTATCACTAAATATTCAAGTATGTTAGCACGCAGAGATGTATTTCAGGCAATAGCCGACCCCACCAGGCGGGCCATTATAGGATTACTTGCCGGGCAAACGCTGACATTAAATGCGGTGGCGGAAAATTTCAAAATAAGCCAGCCTGCCATTTCAAAGCATATGCGTATCCTGTCAGAATGCGGTTTGGTA
This sequence comes from Flavitalea flava, assembly GCF_054461575.1. NCBI lineage: Bacteria > Pseudomonadati > Bacteroidota > Chitinophagia > Chitinophagales > Chitinophagaceae > Flavitalea > Flavitalea flava. The sequence continues at coordinate 44,486 of NZ_JBTLQH010000034.1, read as the reverse complement.
GATGTAGTCAAACAAGGCAGGGAAAGGCATTGCACCGCCCATTTACATGCGCTGGAAGAAGTAACGCAATGGGCCGATCAATACCGGGTATTTTGGCAGGGCAAATTGGATACCCTGGAGAAATTAATTAATGAAGATCAATAAAAACAACACAAATGGAAAAACAAGGAATGATTATCGCACCGGACACAATCCGTTTCGAACGCAGCCTGAACGGATCAATTGAAAAAGTATGGTCTTATCTCACCGAATCGGACAAACGAGGTAAATGGTTAGCTAAAGGAGAAATGGAACTGTTTGAAGGAGGTAAAGTCGATTTGCACTTTTTCCACCAGGATCTCAGCCCGATAGCCGGTTCACCACCTGAAAAATACAAGGATATAGAACCCGGAAGTGGTTTTACGGGAAAAGTACTCAAGGTAATCCCTCCTACCTTCTTGTCATTTACCTGGCAGGATCAGTCAGAAGTTTCCATCGAATTAAAGGAAGCCGGAAATACGGTACAACTGATCCTGACGCACAGCAAGCTGTCCGGCAAAAAGGAGACGCGGATCAGCATGGCCGGTGGATGGCATACACATCTGGATATTTTAATAGCCACCCTGAACGGAGATACCCCACCTAACTTCTGGACCGCACATACCCGGATGGAAGAATTCTATACTCCCCTGGTTTAATTGATCACAGATGAAAATATAAAATTGATCATGGTTTAAAATATAAAAAAATGAAAACATCGGATTTTAACATTACCCTATTGATAGACAAAAGCCCGGAAGAAGCCTTCAAAGCCATTACCAACATTCGCGGATGGTGGTCAGAAGAAATTGAAGGAGATACGGACAATCTTAACGGTGAATTTATCTATCATTATAAAGACATTCATTTCTGTAAAATGAAATTGATCGAACTGGTTCCGGGTCGAAAAGCGATTTGGCTGGTGCAAGACAATTATTTCAAATTCACAAAGGACAAAAGCGAATGGAAGGGAACCAAATTAGTCTTTACCATTACACCAAAACACAATCAAACGGAGATCAGTTTTACGCATGAAGGTTTGGTTCCTCACTATGAATGTTATGAGATCTGTACAACATCATGGGCCAATTATATAAGCAGTAGTTTACAAAGTCTTATCACTACCGGGAAAGGAGAACCTAACTCAAAAGAAAACGATAAATTCAACGCAGAATTGGTTGAAAAATGGAAACTGGAGCAACCCTTATTGGCAGGCTGACAAGCTCAATTCCTCGCCATCCTGATCATCTCATTAATTTCATTCATCAACTTATCCTCATTACCGTCAAAACCTATATTTCGAAACTGAATCTGCCCCCGGGTATTTATCACCAGTTTGGTAGGCAGGCCTTTAATATCATACAGGGATGAAACGAGATAACTACGACTCTCCAGATCCTTACATTGATCAAGGAGTACAGGAAGGGTATAATTCTTCGATGACATAAGATTATTGATGAGTTTCAAACGGTTTTCCTGAGGTACAACTTCCCAGGTATCCACGAATAAAAAGACGACTCCGGTATCCTTTTTATACAGGTCTACCGCACGTTGCAGGGTCGGAAAAGCAGCTTTGCAAGGCGTGCACCAGGTAGACCAGAAATCGATAATAACAACCTTACCCCGTAAAGATTCCAGGGAGATCTGCCTGCCCTGCATATCCGGAAGCGTTAAGGGAAAGGATTCGACAGCAAGCTGTTGTTGGGCAAGGCTGTCACGGAGGCGGTTTTTGATGGGGTCTTCCACGGCTGACAGCAATTGAATGAACCCGCTGTCCGAACCATTTTCGTGTTGGTAGGCCTGCTGCATGTAAGTGCGGATGCGGGGATTTGAATTTCCCGTGGCAAAGATCTTCGTCGATTTTTCCAGAGCGATTTTAAATTGCCCGCATTTCACCAGGTATTCTATATAATGTTCATTAAATACAGGGTTGCTCCATCGCTGGATGGCCATTACTTTTTCCTGGTATAACAGGGCTTCCTTATAGTTCCCTTTAAAAGCCAAAACCCGTGCATAAAGATCCATGGCAGGTGCTGCCGTCCCTTCCTCAAAACGTTTGAGGAAGTCCACGGAAGATTCATTCCGGAATTTATGCAGGGCAGGGTTATCCCTGCCAGTTTTCAGACTTTCCAGGGCTGCCAGCGCGAGGCTGTCGGTCAGCAGGGTATCGACCGAATGACTGTCCAGCATGGCAGCGGCGATCATATCCAAAAAAGTGATTCGGTAAGGCAATAGACGGGGTGTATTGATCCCTTCCGTATAATAAATAGCATTGGTGTAATCCTTTCGAAGAAGAAAGCGGTAGGCAATAAAAGAAGACCAGAAGGCATAGGTTTCTGCGGGTTTACCTGAAAGATCGCCTACATTAAATTTTTGGGGAAAGGCAGTGAAGATCCGAACCATATTTGGAATGGAATCATATTGATTGAATTCCTTGTCCCATTGCCGGATCGCCAGATCGGAACCCGGATATTTCTTACTCCCTGCCAGTAATATAGAATCGGTAGTATGAAAATCATTGTTTAGCTGATACAAAGTCATCGCTAACTGGTAATCCGTCAGGGATGGAGTCGCCCTGTTTAACAGTCCCTTTGCCCGACGCTCCAGAACCGGGAATGCAGCATCCTTATTTTTCAAAACAAGCAGCCGGTAATAATGATGTTCGAAAGGCAAAGTTTCCACCGGATATTGGTTTTTAGACTGTTGAAACAAAGAGATGGCTTTGTCGGATTGTTCCTTTAAACCCAGTAAGGTACCATATGCATAAAAAAGGGCAAGTCCTGCGTTACTCCCCTTTACGGGAAGGCCGGCACTATAGGTGGGATAAATATATCCGTTCCCCTGATTATTATCGAAGGATTCGCCGGACCGGAACACCAAGGCAAAGGCAATAGCATCTTTGGGCAGCACAAAAGCACCTTTGTATAACCCCGCACCCTGATCCTGCAGGGAAATATCCAGGACCAGGTTAGTATTGATTTCATTAGGGGAATAATAGAATAAGGCAGCTGAAAGATCCTTGGTCGGCCTGTCTTTATCCGAAAGCAGATAAGAAAACCGGATAGTTTTGCCTGCCTGGGCCATGCGTGGGCTCAAGGTCAATTTTCCTTCAAGCGCATGGACGGTCAGCGAATGACAAAGCAGTAGCAGCCCAATCAATGATTGGAATAAAAATTTAAGGTGCATAAAAATTATTGCTTAAATATTTTTAGATAGTTGTACTAATGATTAATTCCATTGTTCTTATTGACCATACCCTTCGTTTTGAACTAACCAGGGATTATTTTGTAGTTCCTGGGCCGGAATAGGCAGTAAGATGGAAGTATGTTTCCAACCGGGTTTTTTAGCTCCAAGTACCGCATCGGCTCTTCCGGTTCGTCCGAGATCGAACCAGCGATGCCCCCATTCAGCGAAGAGTTCGATTCTGCGCTCCTGTTCTGTGGCAAGCAACAGATCGGCCTGGCTGATCGAATAGGGAACAGGCCCCAGCCCTGCCCTGGTTCTTATAACATTCAGGTCGTCCACCGCATCCTGAATATTGTTCTGCCGGGCGCGGGCTTCTGCCCTGATCAGGTATTGCTCTGCTAACCGGAGTATAACATAATCTTCTGCCAGATCCGGAGTAGGCGGCGTATAATTCTGTTTGTATTTGTAAGGAAAATACGGCGCTGTCCCGGTGAAAGACTTTATCCAGTTCTGTTTGCGGAGATCTCCGGGTTCAAATGCATTTACTAAGTTTGAATCGACTATCGTACTTGGAGTCTGTCCATAAGGGATATAAAATCCTCCTATCAGGGTATAATCTACATAAAAAGACGAAGCGGCATCCTCGCTGATCTTAAAGATAGACTCCGGACTGGTGCGTAAAAAAACCCTGCTGATATCCTGTTCCAGGGTGAACTTAGGAGATCCAATGACTTGAGTGGCCCTGGCCTCCGCATTTCCCCAATCCTTTCTATATAAATAAACGCGTGCCAGCATTGCCGTTGCGGCAGCTGATGTCACTTTGGTGATAGGATTGGCAGAGGAATTAAGTGCAGATTCCGCATCTTTCAGATCGGAGATTACCTGCTGTGTCACGGAATCTTTCGAAGTACGGGGTTGCAGCGCAGTAGTGATGGCATCGATAGAAAGGATCAGCGGCACATCTCCATAAAGATTGGAAAGCATAAAATGGGCAAAGCCCCGGAAGAATTTAGCTTCTCCTATATAACTGGCTCTTAGATCTGCGGAAATGACCTTAGTCCCGGCCAAAGAACCAATAAGGTCATTAGATTGATAGATCACCGAATATCCGTTAGACCATAAAGCGGGCAATAGCATAGACTGCTCCGTATAGGCATTGTTCTTGAATACATCATAAAATGGATAGTTAAAATAAAATTCATCGGCAAACATGCCGGGGTAAAACTCAGTGGCATAGTTGAAAAAAGACGATGAAAAGGACTGGCCATACAAACCGTTTACGGCGGCAGCGATCGTTTTTGGATCGTTAAATACGGTTGTCCGGGTCAACTGATCAACCGGTTGATCTATGACAAGGTATTTTTTGCAGGAAAAAAAGGTAATGATTACTGCAAATCCTATAAATGACTTTATTATACTATTATTCATATATATAATTTATAAGGTTAGATGTATGCCTGCCGTGATAATTTTAAGTACGGGAGTGGCAGTCTGCGTTTCAGGGTCAAGACCATTATAATGTGTAAAGGTCAACAGGTTTTGTGCCTGAATAAATATTCGCAAGGCCTCCATCTTCCATTTGGTGGTGAGTGGGAAAGGCAAACTATAGGAAAATGCCAGGGTCTTCAGCCGGATATAGGAGGCATCGCATAACACGGCATCGGATTGGTTGTAATAATTCGAATAGGCAAAATAGATATCCGATGTAGAGGTGGTCAAACCGGGGCGCGAGGCATGGTCTCCCGGTTTGGACCAGGCACCCTCCGCAAATTCTTTTTTGACATTGGTGATGGAACCCGGAGGCTGCGAAAAAGTATACAGGTAACCATAACCAATTCCTTTCTGAAACTGGAAGAACAGATCCAGGCTAAGATTTTTGTAACCGAAATGATTGCCCAGTCCGCCATAGAACTTCGGATCCCGGGTACCTGCAGTTACTCTGTCCTTTCCAAAACCTATTTGTCCGTCATGATCTACATCCTCAAATTCCGGAACGCCCGTCTGGCTATTTATGCCGGTATAGTGATAAAGCTTGAGCAGGCTGATGGGTTGACCGATCTCAAATCGGTCAGCATAGGAGGAACCGGATAGACCTGGAAATTTTAAGAGCTTATTTCGTGCAGCCGTTAAATTAAAACTGCTCGTCCACGTAAAGTTGGTCTGGTGAATATTGGTGGTTTGTAATTGGAATTCCCAACCGCGGTTCTGTACCAAAGCCGGCAGATTGGCCTGGTAGCTCGTAAAGCCGGATTGACTGGCGAGGGGATAACTGACCAATTGATTACCCGAGCGGTTCCGGAACCAGGCAATAGAAAAATTGATCCTGTTATGAATCGCCCCCAGTTCAACGGCGGCCTCTAGCTTTTTGTTCGATTCCCAACTATAGTTCTCGTTACCCAGGCGGGAAGGGTACAGCACGGCTGAACCGAGATAAGGGATCGAAGATGCGCTATAGGACTGCAGGTACTGGTAATCGCCGATCTGATCATTGCCGGTGAGGCCATAACTACCGCGCAACTTGCCAAAACTTAACCAGGGAAAAAGGTTTTCCATAGTTTTTTCCTTGTAAAAAAGCCAGGCAGCTCCCAGGGACCAGAAATTGCCAAATTGCCTGCCAGGCCCGAATCTGGAGGAGCCATCCCTGCGGGTGGTGGCATTCACAATATATTTTCCCTTCCAGTTATAATTGAGACGGCTAAGAACGGATTCATAATGGTATTGTGAGGTGGTAGAAGTCCGGGTAGTGATATTGGTCGCTGCACCCAGACTCTCCATCAAGGCATCGGAGGCAAAGTTCGTTGCGTAGAAATAAGTGGTGGCAGAATTATTGTTTTGCAGACTCGCCCCAATAAGAGCTTCCAGTTTTCCATCCCCGATCTTACCCTTGTAATTCAATTGAGGTTCCAGTATCAGGCTATTTGTACTGCTTTCACCAAATTCGGTAGCATTTACATACCCTGCACTGCTTAGAGAGTATGGAGGGAGGGAAATTCCCGGCTGAGGGACTATCTGGTTTTGCTGCATGGCCGTATAACCAACCGACACTCTCACCTGCAGGTTGGCAGGTAAGGCATAACTGAAATCAGTATTGCCTATGAACTGCCCGGTCGTTGTTTTGGTTTTGGCATATTGCATGGCAATGGGGTTGCCCAGGGCAATACCACCATTGAGCCAATAAGGTTTGCCTGTGCTGTCATATACGGGCATATTGGGTGCGGTAAGAATCGCCCGGAAAGGGTCGTTCGCTATGGAATGAATCAGGTCATTGCCATATATCATATTCGTATTGATTGCCAAACGTTTGTTTAAGGAGGTATGTCCGACATTAAGATGTGCATTCAGCCTCCTGTCGGAGCCATTACCCAGCATGATAGTGCCCTCATCCCGGAAGCCTGCCCCCAATAAAAAATGCGTTCGCTCATCACCTCCTGAAATAGTGGCCTGTATATTGGTAATGGAGGCCGTATTTCCGATCAACAATTTTTGCCAGTTAGCGTTGGCAGTGGTATCCCAGATCAGCAGATCTGGCGCATTATTGATATCAGGTGTCACACCATCGGCCGCAAAGGCTTTTCTCCGTAATTGAAGATATTGCGGGGTGTTCAACAATTTCAAAGAATTGGCAGCCTTACCAACGCCTTTATAGATATCGAGATCGAATTTTGTTTTTCCCGGTATCCCTTTTTTGGTGGTTATCAATATTACGCCGTTGGCACCCCGTGAACCGTAGATAGCTGTGGCATCGGCATCTTTAAGGACTTCCACCGATTCAATATCCGAAGGATTGATCGCATTGAGGGGATTGACAAGGCCATTCGGTGTGGAGACGGTGCTGACGCTTGAGGAAGGAACAATGACGCCGTCTATGATATACAACAGGGCCGTCCCGGCTGCCACTGAGTTAATCCCCCTGATTTGTATGGACATGTCGGATCCCGGCGCCCCGCTATTGCTGGTAACCAGCAATCCGGGAACCCTCCCCTGCAGCGCCTCCAGTAGATTTCCCACTGGCTGCTGCCCGATGACCTTTGCATCTACCCGTCCGACATTGCCCGTGTTCTCCATTTGTTTTTCACTGTAGTACCCTTTATTGATAATAACGTCATTGAGCGCCGTTATTTTTTTTGAAAGCTGTATATGAATGCCATCGCTGATAAGGTGCTTGGTAATTTTCAACTCCCTCGATTCATATTCCACCGAGGTAAAAAGAAGAAAGTCTCCCTGAGAAACAGGGATAATAAAATTACCCCCGACATCGGAGGCCGTAGCGGTTGCATTCACCATGCTCTTTTTGGTAACCGTAACTCCGGCCACAGGATTGCCCGCTTCATCGGACAGGTGACCTTTCACTGGTTGAGGGGTAATAATTTCTTCGGTATTATCAGCTATCCGTCCAGAAGTAAGATCGGAGCCCTGCTTACGGGATAACAGGATCGTCGTACGGCGGAGCGTAAACTTTATGGGAAACCCCTTTAACAAAAGGGTAAGAAAGTCGGTTAAGGGCAGGTTTGTTGCCTGGATGGATACGGTTTTTGCGTGCTCCAACACTGATTCATCGTAAACAAAGACAAAACCTGTTTGTTTTTTGACCTCGGCAAATACCCTTTCAATGGGGACATCTTTACCGGAATAACTTACATTTTGTGAGATTCCTTTGGCGCTGACATTCATCAAGGCTGCGGTTAGTAATACCATTGTCAACTTCATGATCAAAAGGGTTTTGGTTATGCGGCGGTTGCTCCCACGAGCCGAACGTCCGCAAAAAGCAGTTTTTTGCATACATTTGCATTGTTTGGGTGAATGAATAAACAGTCTCCTACGACTTTTTTGTTCTTTGATTACCCGGACATCCTGCCAGTAATGTTTCCGCATTGCTGGCTTTTTGTTTGGATAACCTATTTGCCTACTATTAATGTCCTTCCATCAATCCTGAATTTGATTCCCATCTCGCTTAACAGATCGAGCATCTCATTTAAATGGAGATCTCGCCCCATTTCACCTTTCAGTTTCAATTTGGGGGCTCCGCCTTCAAATTTTATGTCCAGGTCGTACCACCTGGAAAGCTGTCGCATGACGGCGTAAATGTCTGCACCATTAAAGTTAAACCGCCCATTCTTCCACGCTACCACTCTGTCCAGGTCTATATTATTGACCAGGGCAGGCCGCTGTAACATCTTCTGCCCACCAGCCCTGGTGATCTGTGCCTGCTGACCGGACCTGAGCATAACCGAAGCAACGGAAATGCTTCCTTCCACCAAGGTGGTATTGATGGAACTTTCATCCGTATACGCATTAATATTAAAACTGGTGCCTAACACATCGATTTCTATCCCGTCAGTTATTACCCTGAACGGTTGATGAATATTCTTCGACACTTCCAAATATGCCTCCCCGGTCACTTCTACAATCCTGCTGCTGCCTGTAAAAGCAGTAGGGAATCTTATCGAGGAGGCAGCATTGAGCCAAACTTTCGTTCCATCAGGCAATACGACCCGGAATTGACCACCTCTTGGGGTATTGACCATGTTATAGAGTGCTTCCCCCGAAGGAACATGCTGCGAAGCATTCTTTTCCGTATTGTACGTTAATATTCCGCTGCCAGGTTTACTAATCCTTGTCTTTCCTTGTTGTGCAATATTCGTATTGGCAGTACTGTCCAGTACTATTCTGGTCCCGTCCGCCAAGGTCAGTATGGCTTTGTCACCCCCAGGCGCTATATCCGTTTGTATACGTTCCTTGCCATTGGCAAAAGATGGGTTCACTTTTGTATACCTGCTCCACAAAAAAGTTCCCACGCCTGTTACCAATAACACGGCCGCTGCCCACCCCCACTTGCGGAGATAACCAATACGGCGAACGGGTTGGACCTGTGGCTCATACCTGCCATGGATCCTTGACAATATACCTTCTACTTTTTCCTGACTAAGTACCGGTAGATCAGGAGATCGTTCCAGGAACAGGTCAATGCAACTTTCCAGTAAAGGCTGGTTTTCAGGATTTTTAGCAAAAACTGAGAACTCCCGCTCTTCCTCCGGGGTAATTTTCCCAGAATAGCGCTGCCAAAATAAATGGTTGAGACGATCTATGTTCATGGTGGTAAGTTAAAGAGCCTTGTCAGCCCAAAATGGGGGTATCAGGAACAAAAAAAAAGTGGAATAATTTTAAATGGAATGAATAACAGATAGAATTAAGAAGCTTGGCAATAACTCGGGAGCATGAATAACACAATAAGCCCTTATATTCAGAATCGCCATGGCAAGGTATTTCTTAACCGTTTCCGGGCTGATATTCATGGCCAGGGCAACCTGTTCCCTGGTGAGATGCTGTTGTTTGCTCAGACGAAATACCTTTTGTTGCTGGGCAGGAAGTTGATTTACCGCCTTTTCATAGACCTCAAGGATATTATCTGCTTCCCATCCTTCCCCCAGGCTGTCCAGTTGTATTTCTACATCATCAGAGACCTTTTTATTAAGATCCTGCCATCGAAGCTGCCTCCTTAATGCCTTATAAGCCTGGTTCCTGGCCATGATAAACAAATAGGACTTAAAGTCCGAAATAGCGGGGAGGTCGTTCCGTTTAATCCAAACCTTTATAAATACGTCCTGCACGACTTCTTCCGCCAGGTGAGTAGAAGCGGTCACCAATAAAGCTGCTTTATATACGGTTGGATAGGTAGATTCAAAGACTAGTTTAAATGCACGTTCATCCCCGTTGGCGATTTGTACCAGCAGGGCAGGGTCGTAATATAATTTCTCCAACTGTAACAATGTAATTATCAGTAACTAAATAGAATATGTGTTCTTGAAGATAAGGGGGATTCGGTGTAATGGTATAACAGGAGTTAATGCCGGGAAAAGCGCTCTTGTACAGCTAAATTAGGAGAAAATGAAGAGACTGAGTGGTATAATTTCTTAAAAGGCTCTTTCCTATGGTCCAAATTATACGATAAAAAAAACCGTAAATTCGCCCTTCATGTTGACCAGGGAACAAATCGCCATTATAGGAAGCTCGGGAAATATTAAGATCAACGCTGTAGCCGGTTCAGGAAAGACCACTACCCTGCTTGAATATGCAAAGGCAAGACCAGACGAAAAAATACTATACCTGGCCTTTAATAAAGCAGTAAAACTGGAAGCGGAAAAGAAATTTCAGGAAAAAGGCGTCCCGAACGTAAAAATAGAAACGGCTCATTCTTTGGCTTTCTCCCGCATTGTTAAAGGAACGAATTATACCCTAAAAAAAGACGGCTACAAAAACCCCGAGGTCGTTGAATTGCTCAGGCTTGATCAATATCCCGGCAGGCATACCGAATATATTCTCGCGACGCATATCCTTGCCTTTCTTTCCTACTTCTGCAACAGCAATAAAACAAAAGTTCTGGATCTGAACTATGAGGATGTTATCAATGATCCCGATGCCAAGCTCTTCGCGCTTAATTTCAAAGATGAAATAGCCTGGCAAACCAGGGTCTTCCTGGACAAAATGAATAAAGGTGAAATACCCATTATACACGATTTTTATCTGAAGAAATTTCAACTCGGCAAACCTGTTCTTGCCTTCGACACCATACTTTTTGATGAAGGGCAGGATGCATCCGAGGCCATGCTGGATATCTTTCTTTCCCAGAAAGCCAGCAAGGTAATAGTCGGAGACACGAATCAGCAGATATATGGATGGCGCTATGCCGTAAACTCCCTGGAAAAAGTTGACTATCCCGCTTATAATCTGGGCACAAGTTTTAGATTTAACCAGGATATCGCCGGATTGGCAAAAGATATCATTAGCTGGAAACGTCATTTGAACATACCGTCGGTTATTAAGATCACAGGTGCGGGCAAAACGGGCAAAATAAAAACAAGGGCTGTAATTGCCAGAACGAATGCAGGACTTTTGGTAAAAGCTATCGAATTGCTTATTGAAAAAAAAGAGATAGGGTCCGTTTATTTCGAAGGAAGGATTGAGAATTATACGTATGCCGGGGAAGGAGCATCAATCTATGATGTTCTTAATCTTTATTCGGGGGAAAAAGAGTGGATTCGTGACAAAATGATCGCCTCCATGAAAAACATGACTGAACTGGAAGAATATATTGAGAACACGGGAGATGCACAGCTACGCATGCTTGTTGAATTGGTAAAGGATTATGGCAAAAAAATCCCCGGCTATATAAAAAAACTAAAAGAGTGCCATCTGGATAATGACGACAAGTATAAAGCCGATATGATCTTTTCAACTGTTCACCGGTGCAAAGGAATGGAATATGACGAAGTTACCCTGGCGGACGATTTTATAACCGAAGAAAAGATCATCGAACTGGCGGGATCTAAAGAGACTACCAGCATGGCCAGATTAACGGAAGAAATAAATTTATTGTATGTGGCCATTACCAGGACAAAAGGCAACCTTTATCTTTCAGAGGACTTGCTACCTGCATCACAAAAAGAAATGCCTGTGAAAAAAGGAGCGGCTATAAAGATAACCAAAGGCAGGTCCGCAAAACCGGTTGATAAAACCTATAACAGACAGGCAGCCAAAGATAAAAACAGGAGCCGTTCAGTTTATTCAGGAATAAAAAAATTGCGTTCGAGATAAGAACAATCCCTTAATGGCATAATGCACCAAGCTTCCCAAGCGCTTTCTCAAATTGAGGCGTCCATAAAGAGCAGAAACTAAGGCGTATATAATTCTTATACCCCCCTTTAGCAGAAAAAAGTTCTCCTGGGGCAATTCCGATCCCCTGATCAAAGGCGGCATCCTGAAGCTTAGCTGCATTGACCTTTTCCGGTAACTCGATCCAGATCACAATACCGCCCTTAGGCCGGGTAATCTTTGTCTCCGGCGGAAAATACTGTTGGATCAGCCAACTCATCCGAAGGAGATTTTTGTGCAGCTCTTTCCTGAACTGGTGAAGATGACGATCATAGGCGCCTGAGACCAGCAGTTCCTGCAATACTCTTTGGGGAAAATTAGCCGTAGCTCCATTATTCATTGATTTATACCGTGCCACTTCATAGCCAAACTTACCGGGGGCACACCATCCGATCCGGAAACCCGGGAACAAAGACTTACTAAAAGAATTACATAAAAGCACCCATCCATTCTTATCATACGTTTTAATGGTATCCGGACGGACCTGGTCAAAGAAGAGGTCGCCATATATATCGTCTTCAATAATGGCAATTTTATTTTTATTGGCAAATGCAGCGATCTTTTTCTTTTTATCGCTGCTCAGACAGGCCCCGGTAGGGTTATTAAAATTACTTACCAGGATACAAGCCTTTATTTTCCGTTTTTGGCAGGCATCCTCAAGATCCTGTATTTCAATACCGGTTTCTGAATGACAAGGTATGGCCACTACTTTCAAATTCAACCATTCCAGGGATTGCATAACACCATAATAGCAGGGTTCCTGAACCAAAACGGTATCGCCGGGAACGGTTACTGCTTTTAAACAGAGATTCAGTGCTTCGGTTGCCCCGTTGGTTATGATCAGGTCATCTGCATGTAATGATCCTCCCCAGGAAAAGGAGCGTTTGGCGAGCGAATTCCTTAACCCCGGATTGCCCCGGTGGTCTTCCATATGCAGGTAATCGCCGCTGGTGTCCCGGGAAACATGCTGAATAGCCCGCTTTATACTGTTAAAGGGTAACAACCGGTGATCGGGCAGGGCATTCGCAAAAGAAATAAAATTTTTCCCCGGTTTTTCCTTTCTAAGTTTCTGCAACAGGTTATCGATATACACCTTATGTTCCGACAAGGAGAGGGGTACGGTTTGGGGTAATGCCGGATGGCTGTTTGGTTGATAGCTCACAAAGTAACCCGATTTCTCCTGAGCGGTGATCAGGCCGGTATCCACCAAATGATTAAATGCCTGCAATACCGTTCCGACACTCAGCCCCTGTTCTTTGTGAATAGTCCTTAAAGAAGGCAATTTTTCACCAACAGAATAGGTGCCTTTATTGATCAGGGAGGCAATTTTTTTTGCCAGGTCCATATATAGAAGTTCGCTCATAATCACCCGGTTAAATTCTGTTACAGTAATATATTCAAAATCTGTATCTGTTACAATTGATCAAAATTAACCAATTTTGAATTATCCTTTTCAGAGAAAAATAAAAAGATAAAAATAAAAAGCTAAAATATGCAACCAATCGAAACAACCGGATCAGCGCGTTTGCCTTTTACCGAAGCGGTAAGAACAGAAAACCAATTGTATATCTCAGGACAGATTGGATCAGATCCTGTAAGCGGGGCATTGATAAAGAACTCATTTAGGTCTGAGGCTGAACAGGTCATGGAAAACATAGGTAATGTGTTGAAAAGGAATAGCCTGGATTACCATCACCTGGTTATGGTTGTTATTTATCTTACCGATATGGAGAACTATGCTGAAACGAATGAAGTATATACTCAATTCTTTTCTTCCGTCTTTCCGGCCCGTGTATGCATCGCAGTAAAAGAACTTCCTTTGAAGGCAAACATAGAAATTAGCGCAATAGCCCGTTTAGTTACGGGGTTAAAATAATTTTCCATCTCTTTTAATTTATTATCATGAAAAATATCCCATATTATCACGTAGATGTTTTTTCTCCGGTTCCTTTATCCGGCAATGGTCTGATCGTATTTACAGAAGCAGAGAATTTCAGCAACTCCACCATGCAGCGTCTTACGCAGGAAATGCGGCAGTTTGAAACCATATTCCTGCAAAAGATCAATGACCATACAAAGATCAATGACCGGACCATGAAGGCACGCATTTTTACCTGTGCAGAAGAATTGAACTTTGCGGGGCATCCGATCCTGGGGGCAGCAGCCACCTTACACGATCTCCAGGAAAATCCGGAAGCCAGGATTGAATGGACTTTCGCCTTAAATGAAAAAACAGTAAAAGTTTATTCAGAAAAAAAAGATTATGGGTTTGAAGTTACCATGAACCAGGGAAAAGCAATATTTGGCAGGGTGCTGAATGCGGAAGAAACAGGCTCCCTTTTGAGTTATCTGAATGCAACACCGGAAGACCTGGTTCCCGGCCTCTTTCCGACGGTGGTATCGACAGGTTTACCTTACCTGATTATCCCTTTTTTAAACAATCGTTTTAAAGCAAACATAGGCGCACCCGGTCTCGAAGAACACTTACATCGATTCAATGCCAAATTTATCGGTCTGTTGGATTTCGAAACCCGCAGTATAAGAACAGGCAATAATGACGGTTCTTTGGAAGACATAGCTACAGGTAGCCTGGCTGGCCCAGCCGGTGCATTTCTGGTCAAACATGGCTTTGAAAAACCAGATCAGGTCATTCAATTCTTTCAAGGTAAAAACCTTTCCCGGAATAGTCTTCTTTATGTAGAATTAAAAAGCTTCCCGGATAATACAGCAGATGTATGGGTAAGCGGCAGTGTGTGTAAAATTGCTAAAGGTTTTTTGGAGTACAATTTGGTCAACCATTTGGAAATACTTAACCCTAAACCCTGATCCTTAATTATAAACCCTGATCCCTGATCCTATACCTTCTTCAGGGTCTCATCCACCAGGTTCTGTGCTTCCTCCTGGATCCGGCCTAAATGATCCTGCCCACGAAAACTTTCAGCATAGATCTTGTAAATATCCTCTGTTCCGGAAGGCCGCGCAGCAAACCACCCATTCTCAGTACTCACTTTTAAGCCGCCGATCGACTCACCGTTACCGGGAGCCTTGGTGATCACCGAGGTTATCTTTTCACCGGCCAGTTCCTTTCGGGTTACCTGTTCCGGTGACAATTTTCCCAGTAAATCTTTTTGAGCAGGCGTTGCCTTTGCTTCTATACGTTCATAAAATGACTCGCCGGATTCCTTACTGAGTTGGGAGTAGATCTCTCCCGGATCTCCCTTACCTGTTGCGGTGATCTCAGCAGCCAGCAGTGCTGCGATCATCCCATCCTTATCCGTGGTCCAGACTTCGCCACTGATCCGCGCAAAGGAAGCCCCTGCGCTTTCTTCACCGCCAAAACCCAATGAGCCCCCAAACAATCCGTCAACGAACCATTTGAACCCGACGGGCACCTCAAACACTTTCCGCCCTATCCGGGCGGCAACTTTATCGATCATTTGGCTGCTGACTACCGTCTTACCGATCATTTTACCGGCAGACCAATCAGGCCTGTGTTGAAAAAGATGAAAGATCATAGTTGTTAAATAATGGTTGGGAGGTAACAATCCGGCTTTTTGGGTCACGATCCCATGACGGTCATAGTCCGTATCGCAGGCCATGGCAATCGAAAACTTATCCTTTAAGGCTACCAGCCCTTGCATGGCATAAGGAGAAGACGGATCCATTCGGATCTGTCCATCCCAGTCCACCGTCATAAAACGAAAAGTAGGATCCACCGTTTTATTGACCACAGTAATATCCAGACCATAACGTTCTGCTATAGGCTCCCAATAATGGACCCCTGCTCCACCCAGCGGATCTATGCCAATACGGATCCCGGCATTCCGGATAATTTCCATATCGATCACGCTGCCAAGATCTCCCACATACTTGTTTAAAAAATCATACCGATGAGTAGTAGAGACTTTAAGCGCTTTATCGAAGGATATCCTGTTCACTCCCTGAAGAGCCTTAAAAAGAAAATCATTTGCCTTTGCTTCGATCCACCGGGTTGCCTCCGTGGGAGCAGGACCTCCCGTAGGTGGATTGTATTTAAACCCGCCATCCTGGGGAGGGTTATGGGAAGGGGTGATAATAATACCATCCGCAAAACCGGATTCCCTGCCCTTGTTGTAGTTAAGAATGGCATGTGAAACGGCAGGTGTCGGCGTGTACTCATCCCCTTCGGAGATCATCACCTCGATGGCATTGGCTGCCAGAACCTCCAGGGCCGTGGCGAATGCCGGCAGGGATAAGGCATGAGTATCCATTCCGATAAACAGGGGGCCATCTGTACCCTGTTGTTTTCGATACAGACAAATGGCCTGTGTTATAGCCAGAATATGCGTTTCATTAAAAGAATTCAGAAGGGAAGAACCCCGGTGACCGGATGTTCCGAACGCAACTTTTTGTTCTGCTATGGCTATATCCGGTTTGCCGGTATAATAGGCTGAAATAAGTTTAGGGATATTGCACAATATTTCCTGAGGTGCCGGTTTTCCTGCATAAGGGCTTATTTGCATAGACGTCTGTTTTTGTTTTTCCTGGTTGGTAAGATACGAAATAGCAGCCTGCTAAGGCTTGCGGATTTCCCCCTATCTTATTTCTCCCTATCTTTATGGGTTAACACCCTTACCCCAACCTTTGTTCGCTGAACAAACCGATTGTTATATATAAATCAGACGGAAATGATCATTCAAATGACCGGCCTTTCCGGTGCCGGCAAAACCTCAATCGTTCAGGCAACAAAAATCATATGGCCTTACCCCGGTATTTCTTTTGAAATAGTGGATGGCGATGTTTACCGGAATACTCTTTGCAGCGACCTGGGGTTCTCAAAAAAAGACCGATGCGAGAATATCCGCCGGCTGGGAAAGGTGGCCCATGAACTTGCCGGCACAAAAAATATTTCGGTCATTGCAGCCATCAATCCTTACCAAATTGCCCGTCAGGAATTAAAAAATAAATACAAGGCCAGAACGGTATGGATCGATTGTCCTTTACAGGAATTGCTGATCAGAGACACGAAGGGGTTATACCGCAGGGCATTTATGCAGGATGGAGCCCCTGATAAGATCTATAATCTTACCGGTGTCAATGATCCATATGAGGCTCCCTTTGATGCGGATCTTATTATCCGCACGGAGAGAGAAACCCTGGAAGAATCGGCACAAAAACTTTTACTATTCATGCAAAAGATTATTAACCAAGATTATTAACCAAGATCATTAACCAACCTGTTCTATACTGATTCTTTGGAACGACCTTCCGACCTTTCTCTTTCCAGTACTTCCCATAATTCCTCCACCTGATAATAACGCTCCAATGCAGCCTTTTGATAAACCGGTCCTTTTTCATCTACCTTTTCTTCCGAAAAAACCGAAGTGGCCATCTTTGCATGGAACAAACTTCTTTTCTCCATGTCCGCTTTTTCGCTTTCACCGACCGGTATTCCGCAAAAACTTACTATTTTATTAGTCAGACTTTCCGGCCCTTCCTTATAGTTTACCAATAAAATGTTCTTATCGGCCTGGGCTATCGTCATTAATTGTTCGTAGTATTTTTCAAGGACATTGGCCATATACGTATTCAGATCCGATTCACCAAAATTATGCGGCTCCAGACCGAATAACGCCGGGTCGATCATTCCGGGAACGGCCTGGATACCTCTTCTTTTTTCATGTGAGCGGATTACTTCTGCCGGCGTCCTGAATAATAAAATAAAAGGGGTGTCCGGGTAGAGTTTCCGTAACAGATCATAATAAAACAAATGCCAGCTATCCGTTTTAACAAACAGGTATTTTTCCTTTCCGGTTCTTTTTCGGCCGTAAAGGCGAATGGCTGCAGAAAGCAGAGAAAGAACGGGCCACCCATTGGCCTCCTGGACTTCAGGAGGGAGGCGAAGGATATCATCAAAAAATGGAACTTCAGCCAGGACAATAGCTGACTTAAGCTGCGTAAGCATTTGCGACACCAGGGTTGAACCGCACCTGGACACGTGGAAAATAAAGGCGGACGGCGCAACCGTCTCCATATCCCCTGCCCATTCGGACAGAATAGGACAGTCGCTCACACTTTTTTGTTTATGCCCGGCATGTAGGAATTTCGCCTTCAAAATGGTTTCGTCGAAAAAGGGATCTGTGAAGCCAAGATTCCCGGCAGGCAGCCAATGACATTGTAAGGTCCGGTCTTTCAGGCTTTCCAGTTTATAGGGAATCCAGTTTAATGGCAGCGGGCTCTTATCCATAATTGCCTGTTTTTCGCAGTTTTTGATCTATTAGCAGTTTCTGATCTATTGCCGGTCCTCCAATTGTTTGGCCAGTGCTAAGGAGGTTTGGGTGCCCTGAAGCCGCAATTCCGTGATCACCGCTAAAAGATGTCCTGGCTCTTTTTCTTCATCCATAATTTTTTCGGTAAAAGCAGCATTTCCGAACAGTTCTTTCAGCCAGTCGTTCACTGAACAATCCACTACCAGATGTATTCGGTCCGAAGAGCCTTTGTTGGCTACACTATGGAGCAAATTCACATTTATATACCAGCACTCCCCTTCCTTCATTTTTAATAAGGCCGAATTGGAATAAAAAAATACCTGGTCATTGGTAAAGATTGGAAAATGCAGACGGGCCTCTCCTTTTTCAAAGGCAAGTTCATGGTCTCTATGGGGCTTGATGACGGCGCCTTTCTCCAGATTCAATAACCGAACAGACATCACCGGGCAGAGGAATTGGGATAACAAAGCTTTTATAGCCGGACAAGCGATCATCAGGGGAGTATCGGCATAACTCAAAACTTCATTGGATGCCGGGATAATGCTGGTTTCCTTTCCATCGGGAGACCGAAGAGAGATCACGGTCCAGGAGCCGGTATAATCTGTTGAATTAAAATGCATCGTCCATTGCTCAGGAAGAGGAAGGCTTCGAACCTCCTGCTGAACGGCCTGATGATCATAACAAAGGTTTAACCGGGCATAATGGATCATAAGTTAATTTATAAATTATCCAGGTTATTGCGTCTTTTTTCTTTTAGTTTTTTAAAGACGGAAGGAGTCATACCGGTGATTTTTTTAAACTGGCCCGATAAATGACCCACACTGCTGTAATGCAATTTTCGGGCGACCTCCGTAAGATTCAGATCATCATATACCAGCAATTCTTTTACCCTTTCAATTTTATGGATAATGATAAAATGCTCGATCGTAGTTCCGCGGACCTCTGAAAAAAGATTGGCCAGGTAAGTATAATCATACTCCAATTTCCCGCTTAAGAATACAGAGTACTTGGTCAGGGGTGGTTCGTCTGCATAATGGATCATTTCAATGATCACATTTTTGATCTTTTCAACCAGGACAGCTTTTTTATCATCCAGCAATTCCAATCCCGCCCTTTTCAGGGAGCGGTTCAAAAGCATCCTTTGTTCCGGAGAGATGGCCTGTGTGAGGCTGACCTCACACAATTCGACGGTTAAATAGGGTATATTCAATTTTTCCAGTTGAACTTTTACCAGCAACTTACACCGGATACTGACCATATATTTTATATACAGTTTCATTTAATCACATCGATAATGCTAAGGTAATACGGCCGGGCGGATTTTCCACCCCGCTAATGTGTGAATTATACAAGATTTGGCGTAAATTGTATAACATTGATCTTCAGCTATCGGCTCACCTTTAGGAATACCATATTAATATGAAAAAATTAAGGATCGGCGTAATTGACCTTGTTTCCAAAGGGCCAACGCAAACACTTTGGGCGAAGATCATGTATGCCAACCTGGCCAGTATAATGCCCCAGGTAGTTGCTACCTGGTGTGAGGAAGATGGGCACGAGGTGAAAATGATTTGTTATACCGGCCGGGAAGATCTCCAAAAAGAGCTGCCGCAGGAAGTCGACCTGGTTTTCATCAGTTCCTTTACACATGCCGCATTGCTGGCCTATTCCCTCAGTAATTACTTCAGGAGTAAGGGGGCGGTAACCGTCCTGGGCGGCCCCCATGCACGTTGTTATCCCGACGATTCCGTAAAATATTTTGATTATGTGCTGGGGTTTACCAATAAATCGATCATTTCAGAAATACTGAATAATTGTACGGCACAGGGGCCTGAGGGCAGACATATTTCAGCGGGCAAACAGCCGGTTGCCCTGCCTGGAGTAAGGGAAAGATGGAAATTCATAGAACCTACCCTCGCCAAGGCTCCCTTTATTAAAATGGTACCGATGCTCGGGAGTATGGGTTGCCCCTATACCTGTCCCTTTTGCATAGATTCGGTTGTCCCCTATCAGTCGTTGGATTTCGGAACAGTGAAAGATGACCTTCGTTTTCTGCTGACAAAATTTAAAAAACCGCTGGTAGGTTGGCATGATCCGAATTTCGGAATAAAATTCGACGATAATATGGAGGCGATCGCTTCGGCGGCACCTCCCAATAGTTTCCGGTTTATCGGAGAAAGCAGCTTGTCCATTCTTACAGAAGAGCATTTAAAAGTGATGCAAAAGAATGGTTTTGGCGCCCTCCTGCCTGGAATTGAATCCTGGTATGATCTGGGTAATAAATCCAGGACCACTCATAAGGCAGGTATAGAAAAAGTGAACCAGATCTCCGAACATATAAATATGTTATTCCGCTATGTTCCTTATGTGCAAACAAACTTTGTACTGGGCCTGGACAGCGATGCAGGGGAGGAGCCTTTTGAGCTGACCAAACGTTTCGTGGATAAATCGCCCGCCGCTTTTCCGGGATATTCCCTGCTTACCGCATTCGGAGAGGCGGCTCCCTTAAATCTGGAATATCAGAAGGCAGGGCGCATTCTTCCCTTTCCTTTTCATTTTCTCAACAACCACCTGGCGATGAATCTCAAACCCAAAAACTACGAATGGGTGGACTTTTATGATAAAGTGATCGATCTTACCGAATATACCTTTTCCCGTAAAGCTATTTACCGGCGTTTTATGGCAACCCCCGACCCTACTTCCAGATGGATGAATGTAATGCGGGCGGTATCGGCAGAAGGATATGGCCGTATCCGTTTTTTCAGGAAGGTACGTAACCAACTGATCAGTGACAGGGGATTCCGGCAATATTTTGAAGGAGAAACCGCGGAATTGCCTGCTTTCTATAAGAATATAATAAAAAAAGATCTGGGGATATGGTGGCAATGGCTACCCAAAAATGCGATGGAACATAATCCATCTGCATATCTTCAGAAAAGTCTGAAAAAACAGACCCAGCCGCATCTTAATCCCTTATTTACCCTTCCTTTGGCAAAGTGAACATTATTCAAGTTTACCTTTTTCGAAAATCAATTTCCAGGTCGCCGCCTTTTTTTATAATTTCAGCAGTTTCTTCACTTCGCTGTAATTCCCGGTTTGTACCCGGATAAAATAGATCCCCGGAGGTAAATTTCCAACCTGGAGACTGGTATGCAGATAGGATTGATCTTTTACAATATTGTAAGCATTTACGATGCTGCCGGATTGATTTACGATCTGGACGAGCAGGGTACCCGAATAAGGGTTGTTCATATCGAGTATTAAATTATCCCTGAAAGGATTGGGATAAATAGTAAAGGCGGAAGAGGAATTGGCCAGCTCAGATTTTGTATCTCCCGCTAAGATGGGTTGATCCGATCCGGTTATCAACTGCGCCTTGGTAAAACCACTGGTAAAACTCATCCAATTGATATTCCACATGGTATTGCTCACGGAACTTAACCGTATAGTTTGTTTTCCGGCCGGAAGGACGACCGTAGTGCTGACCGTCTCCCAGTCTTTGAAGCTTTTCCCGAATACAGGGGCATTAAGCGTGGCCAGCATAGTCCCATTGGCCAGCTTTAGTTGTAAGGATGCTCCGATATAAGGCGATGACAACCGGAAACTCACGGTATAAGTCCCGGCGGATGCAACCGTCACCTTGTAATCCATCCAATCTCCATTGTTGATCCATCCAACAGCCAGTCCTCCGCCTGCGTCGGAGGTCTTCTGAGTTTCCACTCCGCTCATGGCATCCCAGGCTTCCGCTTCAATTTTACCAGGTATTGCCTTGGTATTTCCTGACGCAGGCACAGCCGGCGGCAATGGAGTTTTAGAAGATTTTACCAGGATGGAAACATCTGCAGAAGCGGACATACCGGAATTATCCCTTGCGGTGAGCCGGAAAACATAGGTTCCTGCAACCATATTGCTGACAAAAGGACTTTTGATAGCGGTGCTGTTTATTGAGTACGCCACCGGACCGCTGATCTTTGTCCATGCATAAGAAACAATGGTTCCGTCGGGATCGGTAGCACTTCCATAAAGCAAAACATCATTGATCGGCAGGGTTGTCGTCTGGTTAGCGCCGGCGCTAACTACGGGAGGTTTCCCGGTCACTGTGGTACTGTTAACTTTCACGGTCACTTCTGCATAAGCGGAGAGACCGGAATTATCGACCACGGTCAGGCGGAAAACGTAGGCTCCCGCCACCAGTTTACTGACAACGGGGTTTTTAATGGCTGCATTACTGATGGCAAAGGTTGCCGGTCCGCTTGTCTTTGTCCATGCATAGGAGGCTATTGTCCCGTCAGGATCGGTTCCGCTTCCGGCAAGCGCAACACTACTCACAGGGAGGGTAATAGTCTGCGTGGGGCCGGCGTTCGGAACAGGTGGTTTACCGGCGGCTTCTCCCCCATTCACCTTTACGGTCACTTTAGCGCTTTGGGTGCCCTTGTTATTATCGGTGGCGACCAGGTTAAATACATAGGTTCCCTTAGTCAGACCGGTAACAGTAGTGGTAGCCGCATTCGGGGAGGAGATAGTGCCTCCGGGACCGCTTACCTTGGTCCATTGGTAGGCTGCAATATTATATCCCAGTTTATCCACTTTATTTGCGGCAACGGATGTGGCCTTGATAAGCTGCGGTGCGGCTGCTGTTCCGGTAAGCGTGACCGTTGAACCGGAGATGGATTGAGCAGGACCGGCGCTGATAGAAGGCCCGGAGAAATTATAAGCCTGGTAGAGGGCAGAAAGAGGATGAACCATGGTTGGTATAGTCACATCCATGGCATTCGGGTGAGTGGCCTCCTGGAGGTTGATATATGCGTTGCCCAGGACCATAGCTTTATTCCTGCCCCATGAATACAGGGAATCATTTACATCCAGGGCATATTTATAAAATGCAAAAAAGTTATTGGAGAATAGTTTGGCCCATTTAGTCCCGGTTCCGATCTGTTTTGCCGGCACACCGGTTGGATTTTCGAAATCAGTAAAACTCCAGGCATAAGCTGGAAATCCCGGATAAGTATACCTATTGACGAATTCCTCTCCATTTCCAACTTCCCCCTGAGAATTGAATCCAAAACCAAATAGTCTGCCCAGGCTGTCTATATAATGAGTGGTATTCCAGTTGGCCGAAATCTCTTTGATGGGTACAGTCACGCCCCACAGCGTTTTTACGGAGGTAGGTTGGGGATATGGCTTGGTTCCTCCCCATGCGCGGTTAGCAATCCCCCAGACATAAGGATAGCCCATTTGACTACCTGCCGTTGCCGGAATAATACAGCCGGCATAATCTAAATGCGATGCAAAAATATCAGTGGCAGGAGCAGGTATGTTTTTTTTAACAGGTTGTTTATCGCCATAAGTCCATTCCCACACTTCTCCGGTTGTTGTCAGGCCAACCAGCCGGTTGCCGAAGACCAGTTTTTTAAACTTCATGCCGGCCGGAGATAGTTTGGTTGCCCGCATATTCACTCCCCTGGTTTTATGGAACAGATGAAGGGTATCATCTCCAAAAAGCCAGACGCTGTTGTCCGACCGGATGGACACCGTTGTGTTTGCATAAGCGTATACTGCAATATTCCCATTAAAGGGAGCGCCTGTGGTATCTGTATTATATCGTATCGTATTGGTGGTGAAACCCAGGATATTGGTCCAGATATAACCCTGATCGTCCAATACCCGGAATACATTGAAAGCCCCTGCCCCATCAATGGCCTTTCTTCCACCGATCGGATATTGCTGTGCTTTGGCCGATCCATCGTTCCAACAATAAATATTGCCGTCACTGGCAATATACCAGGCCCGGTATTCGCTGATCATTACTTTTTTAACGGTTAGTTTCGTTGTTTGGGAATAAACGAAATTGCCCAATAACAGGAGCAAAAGTAAAAATTGGCTTTTCATTAGTCTTGATTATGCGCATTATAAAAGGGTGAAAGGACCATGCTTATCTCTTTGGCAGAGTATGACAGGCACAGACATTCCGCGGAATGAGCGCAGGGGTGTTAAAAGATTCATTGGTACTGGTAACAAGGAAAAGAAAAACAGGCAGAGCTAAGGGGTTACATTTACAAAGGCCAATTAAAGTTATGAAAGGGCAGGATTGAAAAGTTCCGGGTATGGAAATAATTCTACACAGGGTTACTGCGCACCAGAACCATGCCAAAAGCTTGTACAGAGATAAATATTAGGCAAGCTTAAATAAATCACCGGTAAATTTGTCATTTTGTTCTTTCCATTCCCTGTACTGTACCTTAATACAATGTCCGCAAGGCCGGAAACCTTTCTCCCGGGCCTCCTGCTCCGTTTCAAAAAAGACCCGGTTATCCGGCTTCATCCGTTTGCCCGATGAACAGGAAAGTGTACCATAGATCCTGAGCCTGTTATTTCCGCCGAACCTGATCTTTCCCTGTCGGATAAGGGAACGTATTTCCCTTTTCCCTGGTTCTTCATTGGCCCCGGAATCGGTTGTATGCAGCATAATCTCTAACTTAATGCATCGTGAAAAATGATGCCCAGGGTATGGCGTGAACCAAAATGCAAAGGGCTTACTCCATGTTTCATATTAACCCGGTAATACCCTTTACTTCCTTTAACCGGCCGGAAACTGGTGGTGAAGATAAGCATATCACCACGTTTGGGCTGCAGGACCTTCGCCTTGGATTGAGCCCTCGGTATTTGTTCCGTAAGCACAAATTCCCCTCCTGTATAGTCTTCTTCCGGTTGATTGAGAAATAAAACCAATTGCATGGGAAAGTAAATATCTCCGTAAAGATCCTGGTGAAGGGTATTAAAACCGCCCTGTCCATATTTTAACAGGAGGATGGTTGGGTGGACCTGACCTTTATCATGACATTGTTTCCGGAAGGTCTGGTGGTCTGCAGGGAATTGTCTGTCGATCCCCAGTACGCTCATCCAATGATTGGCAATGGGGGCGAGATAGGGATAAACAGTTTGGCGGATGTCGGTAATCAGATCAGGAAGGGGATAATGGTAATATTTGTATTCACCGAGGCCAAAACGATACCGTTCCATGGTGATCGTTTTACGAAATAACTTCTCCGAATGATAAGACTGGATCAGGTCTTCGCATTCCATTCCGGTCAAAACATTTTCCACGATGGTATATCCCTGTTCATGAAGATCCCGGCCTGCCTTCCCCCAATCTATTTTTTTCAGTTTTGTTTGCATTTCCTTTTGTTTATGCAGACAAAACTAGCACAGAACAGCCCGGTGCAAAACCCGGAACTTGCGCAATAATTATACCTTACCGGTAACCAAATGAGGTATGGCAAGATCAGATATGACAGATCAGGTGTGACAAGATCAGCCGTGAGTCAGATCAGAGGTGATCAAATCAAAGGTGATCGAACAGGCTGAGATATTCCAGTTTATCCTTTAATCCTTTCATGGACCGTACATGGCAGGTAAGGGTAACGGTCGTTACCTTATCTTTTAAAAGGGTATTATAGGAAAGGGACATAAAATGCCCGCCTACTCCGTTGCTTACAGGAACAAGCATTGCGGAAATTTCAGGTTTTATTCCGGTGCCGCCTTGTGGATTGGTTACAATCGCCAGATCATCACACCATTTGCTGTTTCCACCGGGATAATGGCATACACCCCTGCTGGCCTTTGAATTGCAATTATCACAGCCAATGGAAGCCTGCGTACCCGGAACCTGGAACCGGAAATAGACCGGATGTGGGATCGCAAAGACAGTACCTGAACCGCTTTTAAAAAATGCATAGGCAACGGATGAACTATCCGTACCCAGGATGTCCTTTACCACCTGATCCTCGGAAGTAATTGAAATAAAATCAGGATAAAAGATATATAGATTATCCTTCGCAGAAGGTCTTTTTTCCATGAGGCTCAGCTCCTCAGGCTTGCCGGCGTCTGAACCGTTCAGGTAATTTACCAGGGCCGGGTCCAGCAGGATCGAACGCCCGGTAAAAGGAAGACTGGCAACGGGAGAGATTATATTGTTTGTTTCAAGGGCTGAAGCATTTTGTTTGGGTCTTTCTTTTTTGGCAATTTTATGAGCAGCCCTGCGGCTTTGGTTTTGATTACCTTCAAACACATAAGTAATTCCCAGGTTCAGGGAAAAGGTTTTATAGGAGGTCCTGGTCGTACGGCTGCCTTGAGTACTCTTGATATATTGATCGTAACTGTAGGTATTTTTATCATTTTGCCCGTTAGCCGGCTGTAAAAAGGAATACGTACCGGACAGGGTAGGCCCAAAGGCGAGCTGGGATTGGAGCCCAAGGCTAAAATGCGAAGCTACCCTGTATTCGAGATCGAGTCCTGGTTTTACGACCAATCCCGAAGAATTGATCTTTGCAGAAGATAAAAACGATAAATCTTTATTCTCGGAAGGAGCGCCCGGATTGGCCACATTCCCGTTGATCGAATAGGCGGACCGGTGTATACGCTGGTAACCCAGCAGCATATTCGGAGAAAAATAAAATTTATTTAGTTCAAGGACCATTTTAGGGCCTGCTGAAATATCCATGCTGTAAGCCGATGGAGTTGACTGGAACTGAGGAGCGATTATTCCCCCGCTCAACCGGTAGTTATTTTCCACTTTCTGCATCGCCTTTCCTGCCTTCAACCCGGTATAATTCAGCCGGGTAAGGATTCCAAAAGAAAGACGATTCAGGGACCCGGTCCCTGAATCGTCTCCTGACTTATTTATAAACGGAAAATATACGCTGCCATTAATATTCCATCCGGACCCGATCAGCGCGCTATCCGCCAAACCGTTTCCAAGGCTGCTGGTCATTCCCGCGCTCAACGAGATCATGGCTTTTGTTGTTATCCGGGGCTTATGTCCCGCCGAAACGCCTTTCTCAGTAATACCTTTGTATTGATCCTGGGAAAAGGTCGGAAGCCCAATAGCCAAACAATAAGGAAAGAACAGGTACCGGATTAAATTTCGGTTTTTCATACAGATCAGGAGTTATCTCCGCAAAACGTTTATCCCGTAAAATTATTACCGCCAGCAGGATGTTTTACTTCATGATGATTACATTTTGC
This sequence comes from Flavitalea flava, assembly GCF_054461575.1. Lineage (NCBI taxonomy): Bacteria > Pseudomonadati > Bacteroidota > Chitinophagia > Chitinophagales > Chitinophagaceae > Flavitalea > Flavitalea flava. The sequence goes on along the minus strand of NZ_JBTLQH010000034.1, from coordinate 17,361 downwards.
AATTTGATCGTTCCATCGGCAAATAAGATTCTTAAAAAGTAGATTCCGTTGTTAAATCGGGTATGCAGGGTCGCCATACCATTTTGTGCCGACACCGTTTCCTGTAGCAGACGTCTTCCTCCCGCATCGAACCATTCAATGGATAGATTTTTACTGTTTCTGTCAAGTCCGCTGACATAAAGCGTACCTGTAGTGGGATTCGGATAGATAGAAACTATTTCCTTTTTGTCAACACTGACCGATACGACGTTCGAATAGCTGGACTTTCCATCAAGATCTGTTTGTTTTAAACGGTAAAAACTGACTCCGGCATAAGGATTTGGATCCAGTGCTGCATAGGTCAACGGAAGATCGCTATTCCCATTCACTCCCTTGGAAGGAACTTTTTGTAAAAAATCGAAAGTAAGACCGTCTTTACTTTTTTCTATGGCAAAATAATCATTATTATTCTCCGTGGAGGTTTCCCAGGTAAGATCGACACCCTTATCAGCCATTTTAGCGCTAAAATCAATCAGTCCTACTGGCAATACATTCGCGCCTCCTATTTTATTTCCCAGGGCAAAAGTGGAAAACGAATTAAATGCCGTGGGTGCGGATGTCGAGGTTATACTTCCGGTCAGATATGCTCCTGTTGACGCCGGTCCACCAATCCCTCCGATATCTATCCATTTTGTAAGGTTGGTATAGGTATTTTTTACAACGGTGAGCGAACCTCCGTTAATGACATCATCATTGGCTCCGAAAAACACTTCGATCGTTTGATTACCGCTAAGTTCAAGTGTTGGCTGACTGGCTGAAGCGGCATTAACACGATTGATCGTATAATAATGCACACTGGAAACGACATCGACCGTAGGAGGCAGCGTATACCCAAGTGCGGCCGCGCTTGCATTAAATAATTGGGCCTGGTAAGTATATAGATTTCCGGAGCTATGATTTATGGTAAGGATAACCGGCCGGCAATCGGGTGCGTTTCCAATGGGGAAATTTAAGATGGAAGCGCCGGAGCTGGATTTCTGGTAGCGCATGGGCCCATTCACATAACTGGTGGACAAAGCGTTTCCCGCAGCAGTGGAAGATCCGTTGAGCATTGTTAAAATATAAGTTGTCGAGGTATTGAGCAATCCTGATGACAACGTAAGATTCCTGGAAACATTGATCGAGGTATTATTCAGGGTTACTCCGCTTCCGGTATTGGCTATTATTAACCTGGTAAATACCGGGGCAGGCGTACCTCCTGATGCGTTGATCGTTTGACCGGCAGAACCGGATAAGGTTGCCGTGCCTGTTCCTGAACCAAAAGTAATAGCAGTCCCGGATGGAGAAGTGACCGTAAGGTTCCCGTTATAATTGCTGTTTCCGTTATAATTGGGATAGACCAAACCGGTATTAGCCTGAACAAATGCCGCATTACCGTTATAAATATCCGGAGTCGTTACGGTCATTAATAAATAGCCTGTTCCGGTATTGGTAAACGTACCAGCCCCGTTGAAGGTATTATTTCCTGCGCTTTGATCGTTGGTGGTACCTGTTTTGGTACTGTTTACAGATGCGCTGAAGATACAACCATTAAAAAACAAAGCAGGACTGAAACTGGTAACATTTCCTCCAAAGTTGGAAAGGGGGCCGAAGGTTAAATTACCCGTTCCGGTGAGGGTTATATTTTGGGCTGTTCCTCCTGTCTGGGTGAACTGTCTGAGCAAAAGCGTACCCGAAGAAAAACCACCTGCACCGACACTGATCGTCCTACCCGCTGCCAAAGTAGCTGTGGCTGACCCGTTTCCGCTGCAGAATAATATACCTTGCCCGCTGGTGGAATTCACGATAATGTTATTGGCAAAGACCGTTCCGGTCGAATTAGGGCTCACATAGATCTGCGTGTTGGCAGTTGGAGTATTATTAAAGGTGGCAACCCCTCCAAAATAATTGTTTGGACTATTATAGGCTACATAAATCGCATTGCTGCCCGTATTGTTAAAGGTAGCCGTTGTATTGAACTGATCTGCATTACCGTTTCCAAACAGCAAATATCCGGAACCTGCATCGGTCATGGTAGCCACGCCGTTAAAAACATTATTACCGATGCTGGCATCATTGCTTGCCCCGTTTTTCAGACAGGTAGCGGATCCGTTAAAGGTACAACCCTGGAAATATAAGCCGGGACTGGTAGAAGTCACGTCACCTCCAAGGGAGGAAGCCGGTCCGTACTGTAAATAGGTAGCCGTACTGCTAAGTGTAAGATTTATCGGAGCGTTGCCTGCCTGCGTGAATTGCTTCAGGATCAGGTAACCCGCTTTTAATCCCGTACTTCCTGTCTGAATGGATTTTGTGGCAGCAAGGGTTGCGGTTGCCGTTGTATTTCCTCCGCAAAACTGAATCCCCTGCGCGCTTCCGGAGGTATTCACATAAATGTTCCCGTTAAACTGGTTGCCTGCACTTGCCCAACATGGCAGCAAGCGCTCCAATCCATTATCGGTAAAGGTCACATCACTATTCCAGGTATCCGGGCTGGAATTACCCAAAAGAAAATAACTGTTCCCGCTATTGGTTATAGTGCAAACACCATTGAATGTATTCCCTCCCGGGCTATAATCACCGGTTGCTCCGGTTTTGGTAAAAGCAGAGGTTCCGTTAAACGTAGACGTATTTAAAAATATAGTTGGGCTCGCGGCAGCCAGATCTCCTCCGAACGAAGTATTGGGGCCAAAGGTAAGATTAGCGGTCCCGGTTAAGGTTAAATTCTGGGCTGTCGCTCCCACCTGTGTAAACTGTTTTAATAATAATATACCGGTAGAAAAACCGCCGGATCCTATACTAATGGTTTTAGAGGCAGCCAAAGTGGCCGTGGAGGTAGTATTCGATCCGCAAAACTGAACTCCCTGCCCATTGGTGGAAGCCACTACTATATTATCATTAAAAGAGGTCCCTGTCGAATATTGACTGACATAGATCCCATTATTGCCTGCCGGCGTGTTATTGAAGGTGGTAATACCTCCGAAAATATTGTTGGCGCTATTATAGGCGACATGCAGATTAGCGTTTCCTGTATTATTAAATGTCGCTGCGGCATTGAACTGATCGGCATTACCGTTACCAAACAGCAGATATCCCGAACCTGCATTCGTCATGATGACCGCGTCGTTAAAGATATTGTTCCCTGAACTGCCGTCATTGGTAACCCCTGTTTTTGTGGCATTTACCGTTCCGTTAAATGTACATCCGTTAAAATACAAAGAACCGCTCGTTGAAGTAAGATCCCCTCCAATAGCCGATGAGGGGCCGAATGTCAGGGAGGCGCTTCCTGTCAAGGGTAAATTCATGGGAGTATTACCCAACTGGGTAAACCGCATGATCTGTAAATATCCTACGCTATAACCTGCCGCCCCGATAGAGATCGTCTTTCCGGCGGCCATCGTCTCGTTGGTACTGGCACTCCATCCAAAAGCTATTCCGGAAGAAGAGCCAATTTGAGTAAGGATGATATTCCCGTTAAACTGGTTTCCGACCGGATTATTACCAAAAATGATCCTGTCTGTCGAGTTATTGTTGGCATACACATCTCCATTATAAATATCAGGAGCTCCATTGGCAAAACCAAAATACCCTCCACCTTGCTGGTTTATGGTAAGCGTGGAATTGAACGTATTGCCGCCTGAAGACCACTCTCCTGTTGCACCGGTTTTCGTTACACTTACGATATCTGAAAAAACGGCGCCATTCAATAAAATGCGCGGGGAAACCGCGGTGAAACTACCTCCAAAACCAGAAGCAGGTCCAACTTGAATAAGCGTAGTAGCGCCCGTTAAATTTAGGTTTATGGCAGTACTTCCGGCCTGGGTAAATTGCCTTAGCAATAAAGTTCCCGACGAAAAACCAGCGAGTCCTGTCTGGATGGTATAACCTGCCGCCAAAGAAGCCGAAGCCGCAGCATTCGAACAGAATTGAATACCGGTCGATGAACCAGTGCTGGAAACAGTGATATTTCCATTGAATGAATTTCCGGCAGAATTCCATCCGGGCGCGATATATGATGACCCGCTGCTGTTGAAGGTCACATCATTGTTCCAGGTATCGGAGGTTCCGTTCCCCAATATGATATAACCTGTACTTGGGTTACTGATACTTGTACTTCCCTGAAAAACGTTACCTCCTGAACTTGCATCATTTCCGGCGCCTGTTTTTGTAGCATCGACATTTCCATTAAATGTGCAGCCGTTAAAATAAATATCCGGTGTATTGGTGGTCAAATCACCTCCAATAACCGAACCACGTGCAAACCGGACATAGGTATTTGCCCCGGAAAAGGTTAGATTAATGGGTGCGTTCCCGGATTGGGTAAAGGTATTAAAACTTAAGAACCCGGCACTAAAACCTGCAGCGCCTACAAAAATAGTCTTCCCAGCAGCCTGGGCCGGTGTCCCTGTCCCTGAAGTCCAGCCTAAATAAATTCCGCCGCTGGCGGTCGATGTTAATATTATATCGTCATTAAAAAGATCATTGGAATTATAGCCCAACATAAAATACCCCGTATTGCTTTGTTGGTTTATGGAACAGGTCGATTGGAAGATATTCTGATTCTGGTTATTGTGATTGTTTGACCCACCCGTTTTGGTAAACGTAACAGGGCTGCTATAAGTAGCACCCTGGGCCCATATATCAGGTGCGGTGGCGGAGAACACTCCTCCGAAATTACTGAAAGGTCCCAGGTACAAAACGGAAGTACCTGTCGCTGTTATATTGATGGGTGCATTGCCCGCCTGTGTAAATTGTTTCAAATATAAATAGCCGGCCGTCAGACCCGTTGCACCGGCCTGGATGGTTTTTGTAGCTGCCAGTGTAGCTGTGGCCGTAGCATTTCCTCCACAAAACTGTATTCCTGTTGCACTGCCGGAAGTATTGACATAAATGTTCCCGTTAAACTGGTTACCGGTACTTGACCAGCAAGGCAATAACCGTTCTGATCCATTATCGGTAAACGTCACATCATTATTCCATATATCGGGGTTGGTACTGCCCAGCAAAAAATAACTGCCCCCGCTATTGGTCATGTTGCAGACACCGTTAAATACATTTCCTCCCGGACTCCAGTCTCCCGTTGTTCCGGTTTTGGTAAAAGAAGACGCTCCATTGAATGTAGTTGAATTTAAATATATAGTTGGCGTACTGACAGTCACATCTCCTGCGAAGGTAGAAGTAGGACCGAAAGTAAGATTACCCGTACCTGTTAAAGCAAGGTTTTGGGCAGTTGCGCCCGTCTGCGTGAACTGCCTGAACTGTAAGGTGCCGGCGGAAAAACCACCTGCCCCGATCGTAATTGTTTTTGTCGCGGCTAAGGTGGCGGTTGCTGTAGCATTACCATTGCAAAAAAGAACCCCCTGGCCATTGGTAGATGTCACCACAATATTATCGTTAAAGAGGGTCCCGGACGAATAGGAACTGATCAGGATCCCTGTTCCTGCAACAGGAGAATTATTGAAAGTAGTAACTCCGTTAAAAATATTGTTTGAACTGTTATAGGCGACATAAAGGCTATTGCTTCCCGTATTGTTAAAGGTTGCGGTTGCGTTGAACTGATCCGGGCTTCCATTTCCCATCAGCAAATAACCTGCCCCCAAATTATTCATCGTAACCGGTCCGTTAAATATATTTCCGCCGGGACTGCCGTCATTAGTGGCCCCGGTCTTTGTTATGGTAGTGGTATTTTGAAAAGTTGTATTTTTCAAGGTTACTGCAGCCGAATTTATGGATACGATACAATTCATCACAACCGGCCCATTCCCAAAGGCGGTAGTTGACGCACCGGAAACCGTCAGCGTACCATTTTGTACGGTACCAGTGGTAAAAGTTGCAGTTGTTCCGCCAACGGTTAGGATAAATCCCCCCAAATCAAGCGTACCGGTGGTGAGTTTGAAGTTGGTGATCCCTGCATTGGCATTTAACAGACAATTATTGCCGCCCGTTACAATCGTGACATTATCCGCGGCTCCGGGAATACCATTTGGTGTCCAGTTTCCAGGAGTGTTCCAGGCTGTCGATAAGGTACCATTCCAGGTATAAGATGTTTGGGATCTCAGGGTTTGCACAAGGATTAGCAGCCCTAGAAAGAGTAGAAATTGTTTCATAGACTATTGGGTTCAAAAAGGGTTTTTCATGAAATTTTGAATTCTAATAAATTCAAAAAAAAATATTGGATTTGGAGGCCTTTGAATGACCTTATGAAAACTTATAATTCCATTATTATTCCAAAATTAACTTGATATGATTACCAACAACTTACGCAATAAGGGTCATTAAATCCATTCCCAAATCCGGCCTTATTTTCCCAAAATGAAACTTTTCTTATTTACCCATACATAAAAAACTAAGAATTCAGTAAGTGTAATAACTTATATATTAATAAAATATTACTATTTATAGATATATTTTTTTAATCCTATAGATTTGGGGATGGCGTTACAGGCGATGAACGATCAACTTCGATGCTAACTGGATATGGTAGTTTGCCGCTGTATCCTTTCCATCTTTAGCGTTCCTCAGTATCTCCAGCAAGGTCTCTGTAGCCTTTTTCCCTTGCTGGTATGGGTATTGCTCCACTGAAGCAAGCGGTGGATAGGCCATATAATTATTGATGGGAAGATTGGAATAACTCACGAAGGAGATGTCTTTATTGATCCGAAGTTTCTGCTGCCGGGCATATTGTATGGCATCCAAAGCCACATAATCATTAAAGACCAGGATGGCGGTGGGTCTTTTTTCCAAGGACAGTAATTTGCGCATGGCTTCCCGGGTACTTTCGCCGGTAAGATCCGTAGCAACGATCAGTTCCCGGTCGAATCCGATATCGTTTTTTTCCATCGCAGATTTATATCCGTCCGACCTTTCTCCGCTGGCAAATAATTTTGGGGGGCCATTGATCATTCCGATGACACGATGGCCTTTTCCAAATAAAAAATCAATGGCCTGCAAGGTGCCGGACTGCATATCGCATGAAATATAATGAATCGAAGCAAGATCCGGCATGGCTGCTCTATCCGGGATCCTGTCAAAAAAAACAACAGGGATGGAATGCTTTTTTAACGGCTCAAAATGTTCATAGGAGGATGTGTTCTTGGACAGGGAGATGATCAGGCCATCTATCCGGTGGTCCTTCATGGTCAGAACTGCCTTTTTTTCCCTTTCCTCCATATCATGGGATTGGGCCACCAAAACCATATACCCGTTGCTATTGGCAGTTTCCTCTATGCCATTCATGGCCGTTGAAAAAAACGATTCGGAGAGCTCCGGCAGTATGACCCCGATAGTAAATTTTTTTTGTTGTTTAAAGAAAATTGCCGTTTCGTTCCGTTCGTAATTCAATTTTTCTGCCAGTTGCCTGACCTTGAGTTTGGTTCCCAGACCGATGCTGCCATGGTCCTGGAGGGCCCTGGATACCGTTGAAACGGAAACCCCTAGCTGGCGGGCCATCTTTTGTAGGGTAGGTCGTTTCACAGGCATATCAGGGCAGGATTAATTGCAGGGAATCGATCACCGCTTTGCCCTTTCTCAACATGTCACCGGCCGCGCGGGTTTTTAATGCGCTGAGCTCAAAACCCTCAAGGACCTGCTCCAGTCTGTTTAATTCCACCGTTTGTTTATTACGGATAAACCCTTCCTTCAGAATATTTATTTTTTCATAATCCTGAATCCCTTCAATCATCCTTTCCATCCGGACAGAACTAAGGGCGCCGGGATAAACCAGATAGGTATCCCCTGCCGACCAGCTTCGAAAACGGGAATCCCTCAGCGGCTCTTCCGGCCAGCAATTATAGGCCCAGCGTAAATAACCATTGTACTTTTTAGCGGCTGCATACCAGCCCAGCCAGGCCGATTCAGCTGGAGGAGAAAAGGTAAACGTATTTGGGTATCCTTCCGTGCAGCAGGTATAATAAGTGGTTGGCTTTCCTTCCCGGATGCGTCTGTTCATTGTTGACAAATCAAAGGAATCCGAAGACCCGATACTGTAATCATAAATATCTTTCTCGATCATTTTATGATATGACCCGGCCAGGGAGATCTTCCAGTTGGGATCGATGCTACGGATCAGCGAAATGATCTGTTGCATATCTTCCAAAGGCCGCTCGTCCATAGCAATGGCCGTCTTGGCAAACCAGCCCTTTTGAAGCAGATGTTTTTTAAAATCAAGCAGCATAGGCCGCCAGTGAGCATCGTAGGCGGGACTACCAGGTTTGGCAATCACGAAGCTGTCCTTTCCTGACGTTTCATCATAAAAATAAAAGGTATGATTCCACGGTTCCATACTATAACAATTGATCAATTTTCCTATACCCCCTGTCTGCATGAATTCCACCCATTGATCGAAGATGCTGTAATCATACGCCCATGTTCCCTTCTTTTTTTTGGTCCATTTGATCATGGAACTGTAAATATCCCTGGTCTGTCCACGCCAGGGGTCATGGATCATACTGACAGTGACGGCTTTCTGGCCAGCCTCTGCCAGCATTTTTATATAAGGCCGCATGGCGTCGAAATGGGCTTTCGACCAGGGCTTTACACCATGGACCCTTGCAATGGAATAGGGGTTCTGCCAAAGGTCCAGATGAAATTTCCAGTTACGGGGTTCCGGCAATACCTGTCCGGTTACCTGAACCGTATAGGAGATCGTTTCTGAAACAGGTTTACCCTCTTTATATACCTGCAGGTTTCCTTTATAAAGACCGGAAGGCAGATCTCCGGGAACGGCAATACTGAGCCAGACCGGCTGGCTGGTATTGGCAACCAGATCCTTAACCGGGTTGCTGTCGATCCTGTCTTCCACCCAGGAAGAATCAAATGTTGACGATGGGGGGATCCCGCAACCGCTACCGGCGCTGTTCAACCCGTCCGTCATTACGTATTCGATGAAACCCGTAGTAATAAGGGAAGCGGCAATACGATCCCCTTTTTTATTTTTCAGGACCCCGGCTTTTATACGGATACCGGTCAACCGTCCTTCGCTGCGGATCAGCAATCGGGTATGCACCTTCTCCCCTTTCCAGGCGATGACAAACCATTCAGGATAAGATGCCTCCGGTTCCGGCCCGGCCTTCTGTCCGGCTCCTGTTCCCGGATAGTTCTTTTGCCGGTCCCTGGCATCGATATTTGCAAAACCGATCCGGCAGCTATTCGGGGCGGCTTTGATGGTCGAAGATTGGGCCTTTACGTTCCCGAATAAAAAAAATACTAAAAGTAAAAAAAGTAAAAATCCTTTACCCGCTGTCAGTCTGTTTATGTGAAGTGTTTGCATGCTATTTAAGCTTATTGCTGTGCCCCTTTGCTGATCTTGTCGTTGACGATCCGCGGGTTACCATCGATATCCGTGCTTCCGTTTATGTCCGCCCCAATGACCAATCCCGAATTCTTTGCCGGCGATGCAGCCTGAATATGCAGGTCCGGCGTTACCGTACTCACAAATTGAGGATCGGTACCTACTGTCGAAACGGCGTCATTTCCCCCAGCATCCTGCCAGGTCTTAAGGTCAGTATAAGCTGTCCCATTCCATATCCATTGCTGAACGCCGGTGGAATAATACAGATTATGATCGATCTCGATATTGGAACCCGATGCGGATTGTTTGTTAAGGAACAACCCTCTTTCAGGTCTGACGTAAACAATATTATTTTTAATCACCGTATGTGTACACAATTCCATCAGCCTTATTGCTCCTTCCAGGTAGCCGGTATTACTTAACCCCTTATCATTATAAAAAAGAGTATTGTTCACCACACTGCAGCTATCTGTTCCGTTCCCGGTATAGTTGGCATAACTGCCCAGATAGATTCCATTACCCCAGCTCCCGGCAACAAAATTATTCCGGACGATATTTTTAATGGCAGGAAAATTATTGGTTTCACTGACGATACCGATTCCTCTGTCACAGTCATGCACATTATTCCTTTCTACGGTAATATGCCGTGAGCCGTCCAGGTAAATACCGATGGCCCCGTGGCCCACGCCTGCCCCATCCACCCTTCCCACAGGGCTGGTGGTCATGTCGATATTATAAATTTCATTATCGCTGATGATTCCATTTCTGGCATAATTAAAGACAGGGTTCGGGTTGGCCCCGTAGCCTCCTGCCGCATCGATGCCGATATTCTCCCCATTATAAATTTTGTTCTTCCTTACCTCAAATCCGTCTACATAGCCGTTAATCGTAAGATTCTCGCTATATCCGGTATGGCAATCATGTATTTCATTTTCCTCCACCAGGATATTCGTCATGACGGCAGCCGTATTACCGATTATCTCAATGGCATGACCGCTCCTTCCATCCGAGGCTTTCACATTATGTTGAATATTATAGATCCTGTTCCGTCGGATCTGAATATTCCCCGCCCCTTGTTCAACCCTGATACCATTTATGCTTACCCAGGGAGTGGTACTTATATAATTACAAACATCGAATCCCTCGAATAAGATATAACTGACATTCCTGATGCTGACCAGGGCCTCTGTACCTGAAATAGAAAGACCTGAGCCATCGATGACAGGAATTTCCCCGGGATATGCCTTCAGGGAAATAATTTTATTCAGTCTTCCGGATTTCGGGAAAACAATTTTTTCTCCGTAGGTTCCATTGCGGGCAAATATCGTATCACCGGGAACGGCATTTGTTAAGGCAGTATTGATACTTCTGAAGGGAGCGTTCAGCGTTCCTGCATTGGTATCACTGCCACCGGGAGCCACATAATACGTATGGGTGGCGGTTGCCGGATTACCGTTCCCGGTGGTAGGCGGGGCACTACTGTTTTTGCTGCAGGCCAGTACGAAAAAAAAGAAAAATAATATCCTGGTGCGATTTTTTTCCATAAAACTGATCCTGTTTTATTCAGATATGATTTTTCTTATCCGGTTATTATTTTTGTCCAGCACATAGACTGTGCCGTTCTTATCCACCGCAACCCCGGTCGGCCCGCTAAAAGATGCGGCCTCTCCAACGGCATCCACATATCCGGCCGAACCGCTGCCGGCAAAAGTGCTGACCTCCCATGTTCCCGCTTCTATTATGCGTATGGATTGGTCTGCATTAGAAGTTCCGCTGTCCCATGTTCCGTTCCCTGCTACATATACATTGCCCGGTGCATCCACGGCCAAACCCCAGGGATATGAAAATTTCGCGGTAGTACCGGATCCGTTCAGATATCCGGCAGCGCCCGGTGTTCCGGCAATGATGTTTCCTTCCCAGGTTCCCGCCTTAAATTGTTCGACTACCTGATCCCCATTGATGGCTGCATATAAATTCCCGCTCCTGTCAAAACCAATACCGGCCGGGTAATTAAGACCGGAAACTACCTCTGTGCTTGTCCATTGAGCGGTAAGCTGATAAATACTGCCGGGACTGTTGGCGCCTGTATAATACACGAAACCGGTTGTTTTATCGAATGCCACAGCCCAGGGGTCCTGAGTGGCCCAAGCCCAGGTCGTCGCCGTTCCGTCGGGTGATATTTTCCGGATATCCCAATTTCCAGGATCGGCGGACCAGACATTGCCCTCCGCATCTACCGTCACATCGTAGGGAATGCTGAATTTTGCGGCAGTACCCTGACCATCTGCATAACCGCTGCTGTTCGGATTACCAGCCAGCGTAGTCACATTCCCCAGACTATCTATTTTTCGGATACAATGATTGCCCGGATCAGCCAAATAAACATTCAGGTTATCATCTACCGCTAAACCAAGACTTCTGTACCAGGCCTGGCTGCTGAAGTCGAATTGAGCATCTGTCCCCTGCGCATTCTGGAATCCTGCCTTTCCGCTGCCGGCCAGGGTGGATACCTTTCGTAAAAATTTATAATTAAATATTCCGGTGCTTACCACGCTGTCATTTCCGATACTGACGACCACATGGCCGGACCCGCATCTTTTGGGCACCACGGCCATGACCTGGTTGCCATTGACAGCAACAATCGCAAGCGGCAGACCATTGATCGTAACTTTTATTTTTGCGGAATCGGCAGAGAAATTACTGCCCGTGATCAGCATTTCGGTGGTGCCCCCGCCTTCGGTTGGCGTAAAATTGTCGATGGTCATAGGGGCTCCGGCAGAATGTGTAAATTCATTATTCTTCTTACAGCTCCAGAAACCGGTCACAAAAAGACAGCCGGTCAGGATGCTGGTAATTATTTTCTTTATCATAACGTTTGATTAGTATTAAAAAATATTTTTCCTGCCATTCCCGGAAAGGATTTCACCATCCCGCGATCATGACATTACCATCCAGGATTTTGAACCAGCGCATTATCCCTGTCGATCTCGCCTTGAGAAATGGGGAACAAATACATTTTATCATCCCAATACCGGTTCTGCAAAAGGATCTTCGTGGAATATCCGGTAAAGGCAAAACCGAGGTTATTATCATTGGCGATGGTATTCATCCGGTAGATAGCCGTTACTTCCGGATTCCCCATCATCTGCCTCCTGATCAGGGTAAAATACCGGTCGCTTTCAAAACATAATTCAACCTGTCTTTCCCGTAGTATATATTTCCGCATTTCATTCTGATCGCTGACCGCAGACGGGTAAACTGTTTCCAGATTGGGAATGCCGGCCCTTTGCCTTACCATATTCAGGTAGTTCAGGATATCGGGATTCCCCGGATCGGATTCATTTAAGGCTTCAGCGTAATTGAGGAGAATTTCTGCGTAGCGGATGTGTATAAATGGCCGGTAAGCGGCCTGATCATACCGGATATTGGAGGCAGGACTGATATTCTTCAATACATCATAACCGGTTATATCCCCATTATTATTGGAGCCCACTCCGGATTTGCCGCCATAATAGAATTCAGCCCTTCCCCTGCCGTCCTTGTTGTTATCCGAGGAGAAAAAATCCCGGTCGTCCGAATTAGGCGCCGGTAAAACCGGTTTTCCATTATATTGGATATCCACATAGAAACGTGGTTCACGACCTACATACATGCTGGCATTCCCCGTAATATAACCTCTGTTGACTCCATCCTTCCCCTGTCCGTAACCAGCCGGATCATCTAATTGGGCAAAACCAGTCTCCGTATAGCCCGATACGGGATCATCGATAGTCCGGCCATTGCGCATATAAAAGGCATCCACCACATTTTGGGTGGCATTTTGCATATTGTAACCCCCTGGAGCAGGAGCGGCTCTTTTTTCAAAACCCCATTGCCAGGTCCCTGCCATATTGGTGGAGAACAGGATCTCCTCATTCCAGTTGGTCAGGAATACATCCCTGCAGGAGAGGTACGGATCAAAACTGGCATCCCCTTCATCCAGATTGGTAAAGAGCTTATTTACATGAAGATCTATCACCGCTTTGGCGGCGTCAGCGGCTTTCTTCCATTTACCCGCATCATATTGGATTGGAGCCAGCGAAATGCCATCTTTATTTTTGAAACCGGCAAACCGGGGATTACCATTCCAAAGTGGGCTGGCAACAAGAAGCGCAAGCTGCGATTTTACAGCCAGACAGGAAGACTTGGTAGGTCTTCCGTAATTAGAGGAGGACGCCCATACGGCAGGAAGTCCTTGGGCAGCCTGATCCAGCAACTGGTTAATATGATCCACGCAGGTATCCAGCGGGGCACGGGGATATTTGTTGTAATCATCGTTCAGGCTTAAGGTATTGGTCAATTTCACAACCGGACCATATTGACGAAGCAGCTTCCAGTAGAACCAGGCCCTTAAAAAGATAACCTCTGATTTATATTGTTTTTTAAGGGTATCGCTCATCAGATTGGAGGGCACCTTGTCGACATTATTTTCAAAGACTATGGATTGCCGGATCCCGGAATAATAAGATCCAAAATTATCCCAGTACCCGCTCTGGGGATTCCAGTTGCCGGCCACCATTTTCCGGACATTTACCCCCTGGACACTGCAGGAGGTTTCATCGCTGGCACCCAGTACGGTATAATCGTCCTGATAAGCCTGAACATACCCGTAAACCTGGTACAGGTAGGATTCCGCATTGGCCTTTGTCTGCCACAGCATATCTGAGGTAAGGAGGTTGTCTGGTTTTTTGTCCAGGTATTTGGTGCAGCCCGTGCTAAGTATGGCAGCACATAAAACCGGACAGCTGAAAGAAAGAATATGTTTGATAAAACGAATCATAATAATTTAATTTAGGGATACTAAAATTGAGCCCTGATACCACAGGTTACCATTCTGGTGATCGGATACTTCGCCCCGTTAGATCCTAATTCCGGATCCCAAAGTTTAAACTTGCTGAAGGTCAGCAGATTTTGACCGGACAAGTAAAAATATAGCGTGGACAGGCCCGCCTTCTTTAACGTTTCAGAACTAAGCGTATATCCCAGAGAGGCTTGTTTAAATCTCAGATAAGCTCCGTTCTTTAGCCAACGGGTACTGCTTTGATAATTATTGTCGGAAAGACTGCCTAAGGTCAATCGGGGATAATAAGCATCCTCCCTGGGGTTGGCGGCAGTCCATCTGTCCGCCACGTTGGCCAGGGTATTATTGGGGTACTGTCCGATGCCGGAGAAAGGAATTACCCCAACTCCGCCTGCTCCCCAGCCGCTACCGTCAAACCAGGACCCATTGGCCATAATCCCTGCATCGAGCGTGCCCTGAAAGAACATCGACAGATCGAAATGATGATAATCAACCGTGAAACCTGCACCGTAAAGCCAACTGGGAAACCAGGACTTGCCGGTATAATTCCAGTCATAGGTGTCTATAACATTATCATCTTTCGGATTCAGATTCTTGTATTTAACATCCCCAGGATGCATGTACAATTCAAATTTCTGTACAGGACTGTTATCGATGTCATTTTGATCAGTGAACAGACCATCTGATACATAGGCTGTAAAATCCCCGTAACGATGCCCTGTGCCCCGCTGGTAAGCATACTTTCTATTCGGTTCATCCTGGAACACGATCTTATTCCGGCTATAGGTAACATTACCATATAATCGCAATCCCGTCTTACCGAACCGGTCATTGTATTCGACGCTGGCATCCAAACCGTAATTATTCATTTCTCCCAGGTTGGCAAATATTTTAGAGCCGCTGTAACCGGCAATGGACGAAACAGTACTTCTTTGAATAAGGATATTCTTTCTTTTATCATTAAAATAATCCACGATCAGGCTGAACTTGTTTACGATCCCTATTTCAAGGCCCAGATCGGTTTTATGGGATTTTTCCCAGGTAAGGTTCTGTACGCCGATCACATTTTCCGTCTGACCCCCATAATAGTACCCGCTCAATCCAAAGCCGGTTGAGTTTCCTCCACCGATCTGTGTCAGATAAGGGAACCGGTTAACCTGGGTTGGATCTCCGATCTGATCGTTTCCCACCACGCCGTATGACCCTCTTATTTTCAACAGCGTTACGGTATTAGCCAGGCCGTCAAAAAAACCTTCCCTCGATATCACCCATCCTGCGGAAACTGCTGGAAAAAAACCGAATTTTTTTCCTTTTTCAAAATTTTCAGAGCCGGTATATCCCGCATTTACTTCGGCCAGGTATTTATCATTGTAGGAATAGGTTAATCTGCCTGCCATGGCCTGGTTCCTGAAAGGAATCGAACGTATGGCATCCTGGGCCGTACTTACCAGCCGGTTGCGCATATTATACAGAGCCATAACACCAATATGGTGTTCCCCCAGACTCTTATTATAGTTAATATTTCCTTCCAGGTACATAATCCGTTCGCCGGTTGCGTCCCGGCTGTAATCCAGGAATTGCTGACCTACCCTTACGGGGTTTCCAAAAACCAACTGACCATTTTCATCTCTCCCCGAGGCATGCCAAAGATCATTAAGACCGATCCTTTTATTATCGAACTCCCCATAACTGTCAAAAGAGAAACGACCATAGGCTTCCAGTCCTTTGGTCAGGAAGTCCAGTTTCTGGGTGAGCGTGAATACGGATTGGACGGAAGGCTTGAACTCAGTACTATAGCCATTATTCTGTACTTCGTTCAGGGGATTATTACCTCCGTTATTTACCGGACCGGACCATTTCCCATCGGGATAACGAATAGGGAAGCCCACCGGGGTGGTGGCATAGGACAGATACCAGATATGCGCAGCGGAGATTCCCGGGTACCGGGCATTGACCAACATGGCCCCAAGGTTCAATTGCAACAGGGTGGTTTTGGTTATATTAACATCTACATTGCTCCGGAAATCATAACGCTTATAATTCAGGTTTGGATTATAACCATTCAGATTAGACACTTTATAAGGCCCGTCCTGATTGTAAAAAGAGGCCGATAGAAAATAGCGAACGGATTCGCTGCCTCCGCTGACGTTCAGATTGGCATTGGTCAGGGAAGAATTTTTTCTATATACGGTATTCATCCAATCTACGTTTGGATATAAATAAGGGTCCAGTCCGCTGGCTGTTTTCTGTATTAGCTCATCCGAATATTTGGCCGGGTTACCCATATTGACTTCCGCTTCGTTCAGCAGTTTCATATAACTGATCCCATCCAGCATTTTAGGGGTTTTCGTAAACCCGGTCATCCCGGTTTCCGATTTTAACGAGATCTTCGCTTTGCCGGCAACCCCTCTTTTCGTGGTAATGATCAATACTCCGTTTGCGCCTTTGGCTCCGTACATGGCGGTTGAAGATGCATCCTTTAACAGGGAAATGCTGGCAATATCTTCCGGATCGATATTATTGAAAGCACCGCCATAAGTACTGTTGACATCATCACGTTGAACGCCGTCTACTATTATAAGGGGAGATGAATTTCCGGTAAAGGTCCCTACCCCTCTGATGGTAAACATCGAATTATCATAACCAGGCTCTCCGCTTGACTGTACGGAAATTACCCCGGCCACCTTCCCTGCCAGCGCATTGGAAAGATTGGCAACGGGTGTCCGCATATCCATCATATTCACGGAGGCAACCGAGCCTGTTACCGTGATTTTCTTCTGTTTGCCGTACCCTACCACCACTACTTCATTTAACTTATCGGTGCTGGCCTGCAAGGTAATCGTCAATACTTTGAAACTGGTAATCCGGAGGTTCTGACCGATCAGCCCGACCATCGAAACCTGTAAAGTATCCCCCAGGCTGGCATTGAGCGTAAAGGTTCCGAATTCATCGGTAGCCGTACCTTTGCCTGTCCGCCGGATACTAATGGTCGCGTTCACGAGGGGTTTCCCGTCTGCGTCAATGACCTGGCCCCTGACCGATCTTATGGTATCTGCATAAATCGTTGGGGGCGCGGCGGAACTCCCTTCCTTCATGATAGCAATTACGTTTTCATCCAGCAATTTATATCCTAAGGCAATAGGATATAAGGTTCGTTGCAGAACAGATGAAAGCAATTCGTCCTTTGCTTCCACATCCACTTTCCGGGCAAGCGGGA